>JAHJLF010000095.1 GCA_018821925.1 Candidatus Edwardsbacteria bacterium | reverse complement strand
CCCTCGGAGGGGGCATGATAGCGGGTTTATCCCTGTGTATGCTTCTTCTGTTGGGAGGAGCAATTGTCCTTGTACACTTTCCGGGTTCAGCAGTTATCGTTCCTTACTCAACATTAACAAGTATATTAATAGGCATAACACTAGCCGGTGGCCTTGTTGGTATACCTCTCAGCGCAGCAATGAGTTGCCTTTCCCTCGGTGGTTGAGTACCTGACTTTTTACCGCTTCTTGGAGGTTATAATCCTCCAGGGAGCGGTTTTTTCTTGACTGGAAGTAGGTTTTTATGGTAGATTACCCTCTTATGATAAGAGTGGTTTTAACTGCGATTTTGGCCCTCGTCGTCCTGGCAATACCGGCTAACAGCCAAGCCCCGGCTTCAACCGGCGGGGATAGTTTAGTTACTACTGAGATATCTCAGGAGATAAACCTGCCCGCCAATTCAGTCCCCGCATCGAGCGATAAGCTGGATATCATTCTGCCGCTTACTGGTCCGTCTATTCATACTGATTATGTCGGTGAAGCCAATACTTATGTTTGGCGGGACATTAATGGTGGCCAGTACCATGTCTACGGGGTTGAGAACGGCAAGTTTGTTTATCAGCCGGGTGATACTTGGTTTGTTTATGGAATCTTTGGCCTGATCGAGGCAGTGAAATACGACTGGAATGTGAAATACACGAACTGGGGCGGACGGCACAACGGCATCGACTTCGCCGCGCCTGTTGGTCTGTCAGTTGTATCAGCTAGCGAGGGAGAGGTCATCTTCGCGGGTGAGCGAGCTGGATATACCATTATTATTCAAACTGGCAATTTTCAAATTACCTACAGCCACTTGGATTCATTTGTTACCAAAGTAGGGGAGAGGGTCTCCCAAGGACAGTTGATTGGCTACACTGGTTCATCTGGTACGCCAAATCCTCATCTCCATTTTGAAATAGACAAATACGCGAATGGCCAACGGTGGGGGATTAATCCTATGAAATTCTTACTCCCAGAGCTACAAACTGCTACTATGCCGGATGTACCAACCAATCGGTACATTGATGGACCCCTATTATGGAATAATTTGGCGGAGAGTTTCCGCTGGTAATCCGGGGCAACCTTCAGAATAGTGAATTGACACCCTGTCCCAGCGCCGGTATCATGTTGTAGTCGATTCTGGAGTCTGTGATGGCTCTGCAGGATAGATAACCCTCTTCCCAGAGGAGTAGCATACTCCAGAACCAACAAGGGCTCCCTCCGGGGAGCCCCCTTTCTTTTATGTATAATAGGGGAGCATACTAATTAATCTCGGAATTATGAGATCAATATTTTGGATAGTATTTATTATCGTTATTGTCGGCACTGGTTATTGGCTATGGAATACGGACCGACAAAGCGGGGGAGACGCGGTAGATAATAGCGGTCAGTTGGCCAACCCTGCATCAGTTTACTGCCTCGACCAAGGAGGCACGCTGAACATGAGTGAGGATGAAATGGGCACTCAGGGTTTTTGCGTATTCCCTGATGGCATCGCCTGTGAAGAATGGGCCTTCTTCCGCGGAGAGGCCTGCCAGGACAAAGTTAAATCCTCTCCACAACAGACGGTTGGTGAAGAGACAGACGCTAGTAGAGACGAATTACTGGCTAATCCTCTAGAGAGTCTGCCATTCTAGTACTATAATAGGGCTAATGCTTCCTGTAGCGCGCCGATAACCTGCACAGGAAGACTGTAACTCGGGCTCACACCTTTGTCTCCCGGCTTTCCCCAGAAGGCTACCCGTTCAGAGTTGTGAGCCCTCTTTTTATGCTCTGGAAGCTAGTTTTTAGCGTTCTACACCTATAGATAGGGCACTACTGGGACAAACTAACGATCAAGGGCATTTAAAAAAACCGACACAAAAATTTCGTGTGCCAAAATTTAAGGTATATAAATACCGGTAGGGAATACGCATACTCTCCCAAATAGACTAATGGAGGGCTATCCAGGGATATGGAAAACGTCGCACAATGTACCTTGCGCGACGTCATTTAGGTGTAAGCTGTTATAATCTAACAGTCTTACGCTAAACCATTATTACCCTATTTGTTTTGTGATCAACCATTTTTTGATGTAGTTCTTGCAACCGGTCTAGTTCGCCTGTACTCCACACCTTCTTGGCAAATCCTTTTATACCTTTACCGATATTCATTCCTTGCAATCTGCGACCGTCGATAATTGTAACCGCTTCACACCATAGCTTGAAGTCAGTCGCCTTTTTCCCATGTAGCGGATATTTATTAAAGAAAGGTATTATCACATTAATCAGTTCTTTCGTACCCTGTACTGAATAACGAACTGCCCCCTGGGATTTGGTGATTGTGCCACAACCAATACCATCTTGCACCATCCGTAGAAGCTGGGTGTCGTCTTCTCTCAT
>JAHJLF010000094.1 GCA_018821925.1 Candidatus Edwardsbacteria bacterium | reverse complement strand
TCCTTACTGGCTCCCGGGGTCGGACTCGAACCGACAACCTAGCGATTAACAGTCGCTTGCTCTGCCATTGAGCTACCCGGGACTAAATTAATTAAGAATGAAGAATATCGAATGTCAAATTTTAGTAGCAGATGCTTGAGATTTTTTACGAATGGTTACCAATATTTTAACTAATTGTTCACACTCATCATACAACTCATCGCATCTGCTTTGATCTATGCCACTATTGGCCTTCAATAAATCTAACCAGTATAAAGTTTCTTTGCCTTCTTTTATGGCAACCGACAACTTATTTAGAAAATCTTTTCTTGTGGGAGAACCGCTGGCTTCAGCTAGATTAGCACCAATAGATGTACCGGATCGGATGATCTGTGTCAACATATTCTGGTTCAGAACATCACGACGCATCGATTGTACTGTTTGTAACAAAAGATGAGAAAAAACTCTCGCCCGTTTATAAATATCTACTCCCCCATTCTCCATTCGGAATTCTTAATTCTTCATTACTTCTATAGTATTCACTCCTTCATTCTTCATTCTTCATTCGTCATTCTTCATTACTTAAGGTAATCCTTTAGTCTTTTAGAATCTTTGGATTTTCTAAGCTTCATCAAAGCTTTGGCCTCGATCTGGCGGATACGCTCACGCGTGACGCCAAACTCCCTGCCCACCTCTTCCAATGTATGTGCCCACTCGCCATCCAAACCAAATCTCATTCTCAAAATCTTTTGCTCACGAGGGGTCAGCAGATGTAAAACCTTAGTTATATCGTTTTTCAGTAACTCGTAGGTCGAAGCCTCTTCGGGAGTTAAACTCTCTTCGTCCTTAATAAAATCGCCCAACAAACTGTCGTCCTCATCCCCTACTGATTTCTCCAGCGAAACGGTTTCCTGCGAGATCTTGAGGATGTGATTCACTTTCTCAACCTCTAGCTCCATCTCATTAGCAATCTCCTCCGGCGTTGGCTCACGGCCGAGTTCCTGAACCAATTGCCTTTGTGTGCGAGCCAACCGGTTCATAGTTTCCACCATGTGGACCGGGATGCGGATCGTTCTGGCTTGATCAGCAATCGCTCGAGTGATAGCCTGGCGAATCCACCAAGTGGCATAGGTTGAGAATTTAAAACCCCTGCGCCAGTCGAATTTTTCAACTGCTTTCATTAGGCCAATATTGCCCTCTTGGATCAAATCCAACAGAGACAAACCGCGGCCGATATATTTCTTAGCTATAGATACGACCAACCTCAAGTTAGCTTCAGCTAGTTGCTTGGACGCTAACACATCACCCTTTTCAACCCGTTTAGCTAATGCGACCTCTTCGTCCGCCTTAAGCAGAGGAACTTGGCCAATCTCTTTCAGATACATTCGCACCGAATCCTCGCTAATGCCTTCATCAGCCATCGCTGCCTCACTGAGGTTGATCTTCAACTTGCCACGCATCTTTTTGCTGGTAGCTTCCGTCTTTTTGCTGATCTTGTCTCCTCCACCAAGAGACCAAATAAGATCATCACGAACATCAACCACTTCAATGCCCTCACTGAACAGAGCTTTAAACAGAGCATCCAGTTGGTTAACTTTTCTCTCAACATCCGGGAAGGTGGTGTCCAGTTCTTGTTGAGTTACAAAACCCTGCGCCTTCCCACGCATAACCAACATGGCCAACTCTTCCGGAAGATCATACGCGATAGAATTTCTGCGTTTCTTACGCTTGCGTTCAGCATCATCTTCCGCAATAACGTCCACCAATTTGTCTTCAACTAACTTTTCCTCTTCTACCCTCTTGGCTACTACCTTCTCCCGCTGGGATTTACGGGTAATTTTCTTAGGCATCTGCTTTTCTGAAGGTTTTGCCTTCAACCCCGAGCGGAGCCTGCCCTGAGCCCGCCGAATGGGTCGAGGGACAACCTTTTTTCGGGGCTTCTTAGTTACTTTTTTCTTAAGTGTTTTTTTCACCTTAACTTTCCGTCGTACAACCTTACGCGCCGGTTTTTTCTTGGGTATGCGCTTGCGAACCAGTTTTTTAACCTGCTTCTTTTTCTTTGGAGTCCTCACCTTAGTAGCCCTCTTGGAAGCTACTTTTTTCTTAGTTGCTTTCTTGGCAGGTTTCTTTTTCGCCGCCTTTTTGGGTGCAGCCTTCTTTTTAGTTCTTGGCATATTACTATTAAAAAATTATTGTCTATAAATCTTTTAGCTCGTCCAGGAGCTGAGTAAGTTTTTCTTTGTCTTGTTTTTTCTCGGCCTCGGCGATCATCTCAACTAATTCCCGCCGTCGAGCCGAATAGGACCTCTGATTTAAAATGTTCAAATAAAATTCCAGTTCACGTTTGACCTCGTCTGGCGCCATCGCTTGATAATTTTGTTCGACCACCAACATAAGCTCAAGTAGGCTTGTTCTCTCATGGTCAGATATTTTCTTGAGTAGCGCCGACAGTTCAAATTTACTTCCCGCAGTATAGCACTTAGCAAGTGCCTCGTAAACGGCATTTGCCAGTCCAGAAGCCCACTTTATGCCTTTGCCTTGCTCCATCAACATACCCAACAGCTCTGTGTGAACCAGCGGTAAGGACACGGCTTGCTCCTCCATCCAAGTTGGCGACATCTCCTCGCCTGCCTTTTGGGGTTGGATAGAAGCTCGCCGCATCGGCTTAACTTTGTTTAAGGCATCATAGAGCACCTGTGGTTCAACATCTACTAGCCGGGCCAACTTCTTTAGATAATGGTCTTTCTCCACCGGGTCAGTCAGCTTGTTAATCACTGCCAATAGTTCGCGAGCAAGCTGCTTCTTCTGTTCTAATTCCTTTAGGTCGTACTTATTTAAAGCTGAATCAAAGTAGAAATCTAAAACCGGCACAGCACTCTCAACCGCTTTCTTCCACGCATCCGCACTTTCTTTAATAAGAGAATCTGGGTCCTTGTGTTTGCCCAGCAG
>JAHJLF010000093.1 GCA_018821925.1 Candidatus Edwardsbacteria bacterium | reverse complement strand
CTCTTTGACTTTTTCAACGCTCCCAGCCGCCAGGGCTTTGGCCTCGGGCATGTTTTTATGCATCTTCCAGTCTCCGGCTATGATTGGTTGTCTCATTATGCCGTCTCCTCAAATCTGAAATTTAATATTATTCTATTTATCGGTCAGTGCCGCTACGCCCGGCAGGACCTTGCCCTCCAGGAACTCCAGCGACGCCCCGCCCCCGGTGGAGATATGGCTGATCTTATCGGCCACCCCGGAAAGATGCACTGCCGAGGCGGAATCTCCTCCCCCGATGATGGACTTGGCCCCGGAGGCCGCCACGGCCTTGGCCACTTCGAATGTCCCCTTGGCGTATTCCGGAGTCTCGAAGATACCCATCGGGCCGTTCCAGACTATGGTCCTGGCGCCGGAGATAACCTTGTTGTATTCGGCAATGGTTTTGGGGCCAATGTCCACTCCGGCCAGGCCCTGGGGAATTTCTGTTACCTCTTTGGGATTGATGAACGTGAAGGTTGGTTTTCCTTTCTTATCAGGCTCCCCTTCCTTTTTCTCGGCGGCGATATGATCCGAAGGCAGAAGGAATTTGATCTTTTGGGACTTTTGTAAAATATCTTTGGCCATATCAAGTTTGTCTTTTTCCACCAGAGAAGAACCAACCTCTTTGCCCTGGGCCAGCAAGAAAGTATAGGCCATGGCCCCACCGATCAGGATGGCATCGGCTTTGTTGATCAGGTTCTCTATCACTGAGATCTTATCTGACACCTTGGCCCCGCCCAGAATGGCTACAAAGGGATGCTCCGGGCTTTCCAACGCGGCCGACAGATAATCTATCTCCTTTTCCATTAGCAACCCGGCGGCGTTCTGCTTGAAATATTTGGTTACACCCTCGGTGGAGGCATGGGCCCGGTGGGCCGTCCCGAAGGCATCGTTGACATAGATATCGCCCAGCTCCGCCAGTTGCTTGGCAAAGCCGGGATCGTTCTTCTCCTCTTCGGCATGGAAGCGCAGATTCTCCAGCAGAAGGACCTCGCCCCCTATTAATTCCTGCGACATTTTCAGCGGCTCCGGGCCGATGCAATCCGAAACAAATTTGACCGGCTTTTTAAGCAATTCCGACAGCTTCTCGGCCACCGGTTTGAGAGTGAACTGCATATTGCCATGGCCCTCGGGCCTTCCCAGATGGGACATTAATACCACCCTAGCCCCATGCTTGATCAGATAATTTATGGTGGGCAGAGCCCCCACGATCCGTGAATCGTCCTTGATGGCCCCGGTCTTCTTGTCCTGGGGAACGTTAAAATCCACCCGGACCAGCACCCGTTTGCCTTTTAAATCAAGATCATGGATATTAAGTTTCTTCATGCTGATCCTCCCCTATGACAATTATAAATTTGAATTTTTGGAATTTTAAAGAAAGGGATTGCTCTCCCGTTCGGCACCAATGGTTGTCCTTGGCCCGTGGCCCGGCCGGACGATGGTTTCATCCGGCAGGATCATGAGCTTTTCTTTGATAGAACGGATTATCTCCACCTCGCTACCGCCCGGCAGATCGGTCCGGCCCACCGATCCGGCAAACAGGGTATCGCCGGAGAAAAGGGTACCGTCAACATAAAGACATATACCGCCAGGAGTATGTCCTGGCGTATGCAATACGGTGATGGCTAATTTACCAAGTTCGATTTGCTCGCCGTTCTCCAGTTTACGGTCTGCCGGCGGAGAGACGACCTCTTTCCCGAACATGAAAGACCCGTTCATGGCGCCCGATTCTATCATTCCGGCATCGCTGGAGTGAATAAGCAGTTCGGCCCCGGTGGCTTTCTTGATCTGTTCGTTTCCGGCAGTGTGATCTATGTGGCCGTGGGTATTCAAGATGTATTGCAGTTTAAGATCATGTTGGCTGATAAGCCCCAGGATGGCCTTTGCCTCGCCGGAGATGAACGCGCCAGGATCAATTATCATCGCTTTTCTTGAATCCGGGCAGGCCAGCAGATAGCAATTGGTATCCACCAGGCCCTTGGCCACCACGGTCTGGAATATCAGAGGTTTGTTTGCGTCAGTCAATTTATCACTTTCCCTGGGCCAGAACGTTAAGCTGGAAATCCTTCCAGTTGGCCACCAGGCTGCCCTTCATATAAAGATTAATGATCGTGTATTTGTCGTTAAGGTCGGCATAGTAAAGATGGGACATCTTCTGGATGAAGCTCACCGCCTCCTGGAACATAACGGGCAGTTCGTTCTGGGGACAGGTGAATTTTCCCGCCCCCAGGTAGCTGGCCTTGTCCTTCTCCTGCAATTCCAGATAGCAATTCAGCACCAGGCTGTCCGGCCAGGCCAGCGCTGTTATGGAGGTACTGATCAGTTTGCTGCTGATGCCCTGCACCCGGCTGTTGTAGGCGGTCATTTTTAACGCGATCAGGTCGGCCACCGTGAACACCGCCTGCTTGTCGTATGAATCGGGAAGATATTTATAAAGACCCTGGGACGCTTTTCCCTCAGCAGCCGGCTCGTCCTTATTCGTGTCTCGCTTTTTTTCGGCCTGCAGGGATGAAGCCAGCAGCATCGGAATGACCAGCGTCAATGATAGATATTTTTTCATCTTTTTCTCCTTGGTGAATGTTCAATCCAGAATGGAGTCCGAAAGTTTGTCGTCCCGCTTTATCCGCTCCGCCATGCTGTCGCTTATCTTTTTACGCAGTTCCATTATCGGGACATATTTCTTGAAATTGATGCGGTCCGGCCCCACCATCTCCTCGTCCATCAGCATCTTTTTCAGGGAATCGTAAAGCATCCTAATCTCGGAGTGCTTCTTCCCCTGAAGGCGGTTCAACTGCCGGGCCAGCGCTTCCTTCTGCATCTGATCCGGAGCCTGGTTAATTCTTTTCTTGAGGTCCTGCTCATCCAGCACGTATTTCATGGCCAGCGGCTGGGCCACGGTTTTCTTGATGGCTATCAGAACGTGGTCGACCCTTCCTTTTTCTTCCTCCGGCTTTGGTTTTGACGGCTGTAGCTCATCACAGGTGGCGTTCATCTCGTAAGCCCTTTCGTGGGCTATCTTCATGGAGTCTTTCATCAACTGGACTATCAACGGATCGATGGATTGGATCTCCATCAGCTGTTCGGCTTTAAGATCGTGCAGCCAGAACTGGACGGTCTGAATGGCCGAATTACGGACTGCCTCAAGATATATCTGAACGCTCAGGGGATTCTTATCAAGATATTGGAGAACCGATTCGTCGGTCGGCTCAAACTTACGGTCCCGCCCGGTGTATACTCCGGAGGTGATCTCGAACCCCTGCCCCAGGCAGATATAATCTTTGGTGTCGTTGAAAAACAGCCGGCCCATAAAGTACTTGGTTTCATTGGCCGGGCGATATTTGACCAACACATGGGTGCCCTCCGGCAGGCCGGGTTGGTCCTCCCTTATTTTCAGGACCTGCCGCAGATCAAAATATCTTTCATTGCCTTCGGCGTCTGTAAGTTTTGGCAGCAGTTTGGCCAACTCCTTTTTTTGTTCCTTGCTCAGCTGGCTGAGGTTCTCCGAGGGGCGGTATCGCATGGCCCGGCGGTTGACATCGTCATATTCCGTCTTCAGCCGCTCCATCTCCTCGGAATGCTGGGCGATGGAGATGCTGTCGTGCAGCAGCGCCTCCAGTTGATCCACCGTCTGCTCCAGGTCTTTTTTCTCGTTCTCAATAGCCACGATGGTCTCCTCGGCCATCTTCATGGCTTCCTCGCGGGCCTGGCTGACCTCCTGTTGTTTCTGCTCCTCGCTGACGTCGGTGTTCTTCACCTCCAGTATCTTGGCGGTAAGCAGACCGATCTTGTTCCTCTCGGACTCATAAAGATCTTTCAGCTTGGCTATGGCGGAGCTATGGTCGCGCCGTTCCTTCTCCAGCTTCATCAGGCGCATGGCGTACACTTTATTGGCCACAGTAATGGCCCGCTCCTTATCGCCGCTGAAGGCGGTGGGGGCATAATAGACCAGAGTGTCGGTCTTATACTGGCCGGCCAGTTCGATCTTGTCGCCCATAAGGTTGGCCACCACCTCGGAGATGTCAACCATCAGGGCCTCCTTGGCGCTCATGGTCATCTGGGGGCTGCCCCCGAACATCTTCATCACGGTTTTTTCCTTGTCGCGCAGATCCTCTATGGTCAGGACTATGCTCGGTTCCATCACCTTGCCATCCGGCATTATCACCATTATCTTGCCCTGGGGGGGCTGTTTTTTCCCTGCGGTCATATCAGCTGTTTTTTTCGGTTAAAGGTTCAGATATAATATGTTAATTTAACATAAAACACTGTCAAGTTTCAACCACTTTATAACAAGTAAAGCTCCCGGTTTCTCCAGAATAAATATATCAGGGTGATCAGGCATACGGCCGCCCCGGTCTGCAGGGCCGCCGGGGCTCCGTATTTGCCGGCGATGCTTCCGGCAATAAAGCTTCCCACCGGCATCATGCCCATGAAGACGAAGGTGAAGACGCTCATCACCCGTCCTCTGATATCGTCCGGCGCAATGCCCTGTATTATTGTATTGATGGTGGCCACCTGGCTCACCATGGTAAATCCGATGAAGGGAAGACAGGCGATCGAAAGGATCAAATTACTGGAGAGGGAAAATACGGTTACCGCCACAGTGAAGACCAGGCCGCTTACCAGGACATATACCCCGCGCCGCTTCATCTGGCTGAAGGTGGCCAGGCTGATGGCCCCGATGATGGCCCCGATGCCCACCGAGGTCATCAGCAGGCCGAAGCCCCTGGCCTGAAGGTAGAGTATGTCCCGGGCGAATACCGGCATCAGCACCGCATAGGGCATCCCGAAGATGCTGAATATGGCCACCATTCCGACCAAAGACATTATCACCGGATGATGCCATACGTAGGCCAGCCCCACCCTCATCTCCTCAAAAGCCGATTTTCTGTATCCCCGCTTGGGCTGATGCTCTCCGCGTATCAAATTAAGCCCGTAGATAACCGCCAGGAAGCTCCCCCCGTTGATTAAAAAGCAGCCGGCCGGGCCTACCATAGCATACAACACTCCGGCCAGGGCCGGCCCCAGTATCCTGGCGGTATTGAAGATGGTTGAGTTTAGGGCGATGGCGTTCATCAGGTCCCTTCGCCCCACCAGCTCCACGGTATAGGCCTGTCGGGCTGGGGCGTCAAAAGCAAACACCGAGCCCGACAGGGCGCTGAGCAAAATAATATGCCAGATCTTAAGATATTTGAAATGGGTCAGATAGGCCAGGGTGAAGGCCAGCAGCATCATGATGGCCTGAGTAGTTATCAGCAGCTTCTTCTTGCTTACCCGGTCCGCCGCCACCCCTCCAGGCAATGACAATATCAGAATAGGCGCCGAACCGATAGCCGAAACGGTCCCTAGCATAAAAGCCGAGTTGGTCAGTTCCAACACCAGCCAGCTCAGAGTCACCTGCTGTATCCAGGTGCCTATCAGCGATACCAGCTGGCCCGTCCAGTAAAACCTGAAATTGCGGTGACTAAGAGAAGCAAAGGTTGTTTTGATATCCATCGTTTTCGGCTAAGGTTGACAAACCGTTATTTGGTTGTTATCATTGTGGCAAAGTTATTCATCTTAATTCAGAGCGCTAAATGAAAAAAACCGTTTTATCCCTGGCCCTGTTGTCGATTATATTCGGAATGGGTCTGGCCGAAAACCAATGCCCCTTCGGCATGACCGACTGTCCCGCCCCGGGACAGTGCGGGCGCTATATTGACCGCAACGGCGATGACATCTGCGATCTTTCTCAGGATCTATCTCAATCGGGCGGAGCCTCGGAGGGGGAACAGGCAGACGATCCCCAAAATGGAGACCAAGCTCCGGCTGGAGAATCGACCGAAAATAATCAAGCGGACCTGCCCGGACAGGGATCGGAATTGGATGCGCAGCCGGAGCCTCAGAATGTTCCCGAAACCGCTCCGGAAGATCAGCCGGAATCAATGACCGTCGAACAGCCCGAGGGGAAACCGCTGAAATTCAACCGCCCCAATTATCACCCCTGGCTTCTGCTGTTGATGGTCTCGGTATTGGCCATTGCCGGGGAAATATGGCAGCGGCGGGATTCTAAAAAGATCGTTCTGATCCAGACCGCCTGGAATTGGATGCTGCTGGTCAGCTTTTTGGCCTGCTCGCTGACCGGGCTGTATTTTATTCTGCCGCCGGGATCCCGGCCCGCGATAACCTTCAATGTATCCTACTGGCATGCCGTGACCGGACTGATCTTCATTTACATCGGGCTATACCATGCCATCCGCCGGGCCGCCTGCCTGGTTCGGGGGGCCAAGACCTGCGTTAAGAAAACACCCTGCTGCTGACCTAGGGCAGCGGCGGCACCACCCTTTTTCCCCTGGCTTTGCCCGGGGAGTTATCGAACACCTCTATCACGTGATAGACCGCCACGATGGATTTCCTGGGAGCAGCCCCGTGGAAATAATCGTGGATGCCGTTTACATATTCCACCATCTGCCTCTGGTATTCAGTAAGCTCCGGATCATTGGGATCGATCAGCTGGGTTATGGCCCGGACCTCGAACGAGGGAATATCCAGAAAGACGATGGATACCGCCGGATCGGTCATCTGATTCAAAAAGGTGTGGGTGGCAAAATCCGGTTTGGCATACAGTTCCAAAGAGATCTGTTTGGTATCATCCAGCAGGTCTTTTCTTTTGCTATAGAGGTTGATCAGCCAGTTCAATTTATAGTCCATTGAGGAATCAGCCGAAGATTGAAACTCGTTTAGCAGCCCGCCAATGGCCTCCGGCTTGGGCAGAAAGCCCATCCCCTTTACCGCATTGTTGATGGCCGTTCGGCTGTCGGAACGCCTAAAGCCGTGGCTGGCCACCATCCCGCTGTGCGGCCCGGCAAAACCCGGCATCTCACGTTTTTTGATGCCCTCCAGGGTTTTTATCCTGCCCTTAAGATTCCATTCCATAAAAGCCGTTGATAGATGCTGGATGGTAAAATCCTGCCATTTGCCTTCCACTTTTGCCCGGAGGATCCCCTGCCCGGCTTTTTTCAGGTCGATATTATCCTGCCGGCAGTATTTTCCGTCCCTCCAGAATTTGGCGCCATTGGACGTTTTGTCTTTCCCGGCGGCAAAAAGATTCACCGATAAAAGGCAGACAACGGCGGATAAAATAATCGATTTGAACATACGCCTCTCCTTATAATTGGGTTGATCTATGATGCTGGATAAGATGACAACCGGGATTTCCGGTTATAATTGTCGCTTCTCCAGCATAATGGAATTGGCCTGCGGCACCACATAGCATTTATAATCTGTCCCGTGCTTACGCTTCAGGTAGTCTAATGCGCTTGAGCAGTCGGGCATGAATTTAAATTTTATTTCTTCGGCTTTAAATTTCTCGATACTGCTTATCAGCAGGACCTCGCACTTGTCCATCACCAAGGCCGTAGCATAGGCCCGGTGGGCCTCGGCGGGCATATTCTCTTCGGGGGTAGATAATATTTCTTTTATTGAATACCGCTCCATCCCGTGGCCGAACTCATCCTGCCCTATCCCCTCCCGGCACTGGCCGATCAGCACTATGGTCCCGCCCGGTTTTATCGCGCATTCCAGGTTATTAAGCAACCTCTGCATCTGGTAGAGGTTGATGTCCAGCGGATATCCCCCGGCCGAGGCGATGATGCAGTCCGCCAACCCCTCATATTCAGCCGACCAAACTTTGCGGCATAGCTTGACCCCCGATTCCCAAGCTTTCTGCCAGTGCCCGGCGAACAGGCCAGCGATTTTATCGTCCGGGGTGGGAACCACGTTGATCAAGAAATCAATGTTTACCAGCGAAGCGACTTCGGCCATCTCCAGATGAATGGGATTTCCGTCCAGATGTCCCGGTCCGTTCTTTCGTTGCACAATCATGGCATGGTTGGCCGCAATGGAGCTTCTTGAGGCACAGCCCGGCATCACCGCCTTTCTGCCGCCGGAATAACCCGCCAGGTAATGCGGGGTGATCTTACCGGTGGCGATGATGAAATCGCTCTTCAGCAGCCGTTGATTCACTTCCGCCTCATGGCCGTTTGTCAGCCGGCTTAGGGCGATGCAGTTTTGGTCGCAGTTGTGGGCATACAGGTTCAGCTGGTCAAAGGCCTTGGGGCCATACATGGCCTCCCGTTCCTCGCAGCTGGGTGCCCGGTGATTTCCGCAGGCGATAAGAAGGCCGACCTGATTTGGGTCGATCCCGGCTTTTTGGAACTCGCCCATCAGCCGATCCAGGATCAAAGGATAATAGGGGACCACCCTAGTATGGTCGCTGGCGATGATCAGGGGATTTTTAGGTTTGACTTTTTTTAAAAGTTCCGAAAGCGGAGGCGATCCAATGGGTCCCATCATGGCCTTGTCCAGGGCAGAGGGAACGTCACCAATAGCATCACCCCCTGAAACCGAAAGGGTTTCAAGTATGTTCTTTTCCGGCATATCAAATTCAAGATAAGTATCGCCATAGGCCAATTTAATATGTCTTGTGGTGAGTGTCATAACCACTTAATAATCAATAAATTAAAAATACAAACAGGATGAAATGATTTGTAACTATAACCCTTATTTATATGTATAGTCAAGGATAAAATTCCATCTGTTTTCTCTCTAATTGGAAGGCATAAATAAAAGGCTCTTTACATTCTGGTAAAATTTTAGTATAATGACTGTCTTGAAAAAATGCGCCATTAGCTCAGTTGGTAGAGCAGCTGACTCTTAATCAGCGGGTCAAAGGTTCGAGTCCTTTATGGCGCACCAGATAATTAAAAGGCAACCAATAGGTTGCCTTTTTTGTTTTATACTGGCTTGGGCCTTCTTTAACGGTTTGTGCCTTATTTGTGCCATAGCTTTCTGAAGATGCCCATTTGAAATGTAAAAAGGTATTTATTGGTTTCGCATGAACCCGAGCAGTCAAACGATTAAATAATTACACCCCTTGAAGCCACCCCACCACGTTCGGGGGTGAATAACCATTCGGATTTTGCCTTGAGATTCGATCAGAGGTTGCAATGCCCGTAAGAACCGCCATTCATAACATTGTGGTGCATACTCTCCACGATCATGATAATTCTCCCATCTGTAATGATGTGCGGCTTCATGCACATAAGTTGTTGCGTTGGATATGGCAGTTACTTGTCTCCATACTGCATTATTAACGGGTGGGACACGTAATTTAATGTGTACAAGCCGGGGACGGCTCCCAATAAACGCTACCCCATTAGCTGGAAGATCAGGCCGGACAACCACTTCGTCAATGTTGGAATATACAAATTTATCATAACCAGCAAGTTTAAGGCAATAGAGTACATCTTCGGGAATGTAGATTTTATTCGTGATACTCATTATGGTGTACCTCCTTTAATTTAGATAAGAGGGTTACTGTTGTAGAAATTGTTATTGTTTTGTTGCAGGTGAATAACTGAACGGAAGGCTATTTTTCTGATTATTCCTTGAGCAAATACCAGACCCATGACTATGTATGCAATGATTCCCACCTTAATTGCTGCCCGCAAGATCTCCTTGGCAGAATATTTTCTAGCCATCACTGCGACGAATACCAGTGCAAATAAATGATAAATTAACATTTTATCCTCCTTAGAATATTGTTGTTGTGAGTAAAATAGCCCAGCTTAAAAAGCTGGACTATAATTGCTATCTCAGAACCATTGCATGACTGACTTGCATTGTCCCCTGGTTTCCCTTATTGTTTGTGGCTTTGGTTTCTCTGGTTTAAGGTAATTTAACTTTCCGACAGCTTCCTGGAGGTGTTCATTTGAAAGATGCGAATACCTCATCGTCATTTTTAAATCTTTATGGCCAAGAAGCTGCTGTACCACTTTTATGCTAGCACCGCTCATCACAAGATAAGATGCAAAGGTATGGCGCAGGTCGTGAAATCTGAAATCCCTAACGTTTGCCCTTTTCAATGCATCCGTGAAGTTCCTTCGCAAATTAATTCTGCATTCGGCAAACACCACTTCGCTCTTTTTCTTTGCGGATAATTCCTGTAACTGAGAAAACAAACTGTCGTTGATTGGGATGATTCTCCGCTCATTGGTCTTGGTTTTCTCGACGACAAGGATCCTGTTCTTCAAATCCACATTGCTCCAATTGAGATTGAGGATTTCAGATCTCCTCATCCCGGTGTACATCGCGACCAGTATGATAAGTTTGGATCCTGCTGGCAACTCTTGTAGTAACCTTTTGATTTCCTCCTCGGACAAGAAACGCAATCTCCCTGGGGGCTCCTTTAACAGCTTAATGCCTTTCATCGGATTTGACAATAAATAACCCCATTGTATGGCCTTATTTAACATATGTCGCAAGCAGGCAAGGTCGCGGTTAACACTAGCTGGTTTTAAATTCTTGCTACGCTCCTCCTTATAAGATTCAATATCCTGGGGTTTGATATCTGTAAGGTATTTGCCCTTGAAGAATAAATTCAACGCTTTAATATTAGTGATGTTTAAAGTATACGATTTCTCTGATTTATTTATTTTTGCATACTTCAAATATTCCTCAGAATATTTTTCAAAAAGAATTTTATTTGTTTCTTGAATTCCCAAATGTTCTTTTCTTGCAATCTTGAGTTCAATATCTTTCAGGGTTAGTTCGGCAACTCTTTTTGAGGATCCGATCCGTTTTCTGAATCGTCTGCCCTGGAAAATATAGTCGATATACCATACTTTCTTTCTTTGATATATTCGCATTTTATCTCCTTTTCAACTGCTTAACCGCAGACCTTTATAGTTTTACATCAAGAGCACGTTGGCTCCTTCCGCTTACCTTTCTTTTTTTAAGCCAATCCTCTATCAACTCCTCGTCGAACCTTACTAGTCGCCCAAGCTTAAAATGGGGGATAAGGCCTTCATGTATCCAGCTATAGATAGTCATGGGCTTCACACACAGCTTTTCAGCAAGTGTATTTATGTCGATAAGGCGGCTCATTTTATGCCATATCCCTAAACTCTTTTAAGGTTAATACCTGTACCTTGGAATAAATTGATTCTTCTAGTTCTCTGGAAAAGGTTTTAAGAAATGCCTGTTTTTTGGATGTTGCTTTCACCTCATCTTCGACGATAGATTTCCCTTCTTTGCTTGTTGCCACGACGACAATTTGAACCTTTTCATAACCAGCATTAATATTTCTTTTGATATTCCTGCTTTCATCGTCGGCGTTTGTTGTATAGGACACCTCTACAGCGACGAGTTTCTTTCTATCGTCGCACACTGCCAAGTCGCAATCAAATCCCTTGTTTTCACCCTCTATTTCCACCTGGTATTGAGATTCATAAAACGGTTTTATCAGCTTATTGACGATCAATGAATGAAGATATCCTGATTTCCCCTCGATTATCTTAACCAGCTTATGCCCACTCCCGATAAGGTAATCCCTGCCTGCTGGTGCAATCTCGAGATAAGACGCTTTTGAACCCCGGCCTTTCTTGAGTTTTACTTTGTATTCGACAATATAATCCTGGTCTACAAGCAATTTCTTTATTCTGTCAGCTTCTGCAATGCTTTCCCCAAATTTAAGATCAGCTAATCTTTCGGTAAACTGCAGAAATGGTTTTTCTGAGATATTTATCAAGAAATCTCGGATTTTATTATTTTCACTCAAGGCTACTTCTCGTTTAACCTCTGTCATTGGTTTTGGCTTTTCCTTCTCCCCAAGGATTTGATTGATTATTTTTATCCTTTCCTCCTCGGGGATTGGCAGACAATCATATTTTTCATGTACCGGCTCAAAGATATTTTCAGTAATTGGACGGTTGTTTATTCTGAACTCTGGGACAGTTATCTTGAAAATAGGTGTCCCTGGCCTGGAATCAAGTTTAACTAATGCTTCACCGATATTAAGGTTATCTACCATTTGAATCTCATCGTCAGATAACATCATTGAATCTCGCAGGTACTTTAATTCCGTGGAATCTATCTTAAAAAGAATTTTGCACCCAGCCATGGTCCTGGCCCCATGCGATAAGGCGCTATAGCTTTGGTTGGCCAGTATCTGCCAGATCCCTGTTGACCTGGTCATTCGTATATATTCCTCCAAGGGACTGATTCCCGTAAATGTCTGTATCTTTTCACTGCTATAGTAATGCTGCGCTTCGTCAAAACATAAAACCCACGAAGCATCCTCATCCCGGCCCTGGGCAATTTGATAATGGAATACCTTGGCAACGAAGGATTCCACGATAAGCTTCGAGGTAAAATCATCTGTCCGGGAAAGGTCGATCCCGATGAATCTTTTCTTCCTGTATATATCAAAAGGAATTCCTTGACGATAACTAAAACCTTTTTGTTGATTCATTAAACACATTTCCAATCGAAACTCTCCCCTGGAATAATAATCTGCCTTAACGTGTTCGTCATAACGGCGGGGACGCAATTCAACAAGACGGGGATATATATCAAATAAACAGGGATTTACTCCCTCTGGTAAATATTGTTTAGCTTTATACGCACCAGCTATTAGAGCATTGCCTGCTTCGAAACGGATACCAAGGCTCGGTAAAAGGACGTTGCAAATAATCCTGTACCACTCCTGGTGATTGATACTTTGATGAGGTGGACAGAATGGGTTGTCACAGAGGTTCTTCTCCGGGCTGAGAAATAAGATTTGACTTTTATCAAGCACCTGAAGCAAGTACGGGTAAAGACACTTTTCACTGCCCTTTTTATCAAAGAACACTACTGTAGCGTCTGTATTTTTAAGGAAACCGTCGACCAGCACCCGGCAGGCATTTGTTTTTCCAGTTCCAGGCAGTCCCAAAACCAAGGCATTCTTCGGAGCATCGCTTGGTCGTAGCCCGAAAAGAAGTTCACTATTGCTTACAAATCCCAGTGGAATCTGACCTTGGATGTTATCAGCGATTAAACGCTGTTGCCTTATCTCCTGAATCTGCTGATAACGGGCCATTACCTCTCCAGCCCTGATTGCTGATTCATTAGGGCCTTGAAAATACCGACGAGGGGATCGGTTATTATCTGAGAAAAAGCCCATTGCTACGCCTTCCTGTAAATAACCTGTATACCCAGCTCTTGTTGGCGCGGATGTCACTCAGCATATTCTCGAGCAAGATCCTGGTATTGTCGGAAAAGCTGGGATTTGTCTGCTCATTTCGCAATAATTGACGAAGCACTATCTCCGCACAATTATCCCTGTGAAAATAAAAGAGGTTCTTTCCATCTATCGGGATAATCAAATGCAGGTTCGGCAATATCGGGGCAGAACAAAGCGAACAAACGAGGAAGTGGTTTTCACAACAAGCCGTGCCATTGGGAAAAACCCGGATCTTTGTGTCCTTTGTAGGGACACATCCGCAGGCCAGGGGTGTGGCAACATCACGCACTATGGTCTTTATACTTCCCTCCTCCGGATTGAGAACCGTTTGCGTTTCCTCCCCGCCCAATGTAACTTTTTCCCCATTGGGCTTTATAATTTCACTAACCCTGACATGAGTTTCATTGAAATTGGGCTCCGGCGTTTGCCCCCTCCTATTACCCCAGTCAGGTCCCTGATAATCGAAGTATCTCATGGCTGTTCTCCTCATTTAATCCAGAAACACCTGGCATTTTCTGGAAGGTTGATATCTTTCAGCCCGTATCGTTTGATTAAATCTTTTGCCCTGGATATTTCATCCTCGGTATTTTTCCTCTTGAAAACCATTTTATGATCATCCTGAAAATCATCCAGCAGGCTGACATAAAAGTCATGACTGGAAAGCATTTTTACGATTTCCTGTCCGCAACAGTCGACATGACCAGGCAAAAGAAGCCAGCGTATAATCTTTTTCCCAGGAAGTTTGTCCAGACATTCCAAGGTTTCTTTAGTGAAATAATTATGATTCAAACAACCTGCAAGAGAATGAGCACAGCTATCATTTCCGAATTTAACATCCACCAAAAAGACATCGGCAATTCCATCTAATAGTTTCCAGACACTTTGGGTTGCATAGCTGTTGCTACTCCATACTATTGGGTGATTCATACTACCTGGAGCCTGATTTAAGACACTAAGGATTGACAGCAAATGCGGCGTTGGATCACCAGCAGCGTTAAATTCAATTGTCTGGCAATTTCTATAATCAATCTCTTTCCATATTTCCGGACCCATCAGCTTTCCCTCTTTTCTGCCGTTATTGATATTAAGGTAATCTGACGCATGGCAAAATGAACAATTCCAGGTGCAACCCCAAAGAGCAATGCCGGCGGCAGGATTGATAACGGATTCTTCACCAATCAAGGATCCCCAGTAATCGTAATATGTCTCAACACCCACTCCGCATTTACCTTTACCTTGATATCTGTTGACTTTACAGAGATGCCCACACAACTCGCAATTTTCGTAGAACCGCTTACATATTTCGATTTTGAGGTCAAGAATTGAGATTCCATGGTTGTAATATTTCCCGGAATCATGGATCTGCCATAGCTGCTCCATTGTCATTTTTTTGACCTGGTCCAATGAAACACCGACTAGAAATTTCCTGGCTTTTTGAAATAGCGGAACATAAAACGATGGATGCCGGATGCTTTCAATATGAATCTTCTGACCGAGCTGTCGCATCAATGGCTTCACAACCTCAATGATCGGTGGATATATTTTGATTTTCCCTCCATCAATAAACACTCTTTGCTTCATGATACACCTCCTTTTTAAGAATGCTTCCCACCCTTTCTTTGGGTTTTTCAAAAGCAAACTCTATGATTTCGCCTGTGGTTTGAGGAAGCAATTTGATTCCTTTGCTTTTAAATCCTGTTTCCGTAGCCTTGAGTTCTATAAATTGGGCGATTTCGATATCTTTTGGTCTAGCAAACGGCCTGGGTTTACTTTGAGATGAAGATTGAACCGTATTCAAGGATTTACTTGAACCAGCAACCGATACCAACCCAGTCGAATAATGCCTCGGTTTAAGAAAATCATTATAAGCAGAGCAACTAAGCTGAAGCATCTTTTTAGCTTCCCTGCCAACGGCTTCTATTAGGCTGACCGCGATGTTAAATAAAACCGTATCTTCAAGCCGTATTTCATAGTTCTTTGACATGGCTATATCCCCCTTTCCAAATACTGTTTTATATCGAATGACATGCTGATATCGTGGCCAAGAATGAGTACCTCAGAAGCCCGGCTGTCCGTAAACACTTTTTCCCATGCTTCTGTTTGGCTTTTGGCAGACAAAAGATTATTTTTGTCAGAATTTGAAAACAAAGTGATTACCCTGACGCTGTCCAATTCAGGAGCATGTGTTTGTCTATTGATATTGTCCGAAAGATCACTGAACAGAAAAAGATATTTGTCATATCCTTCCCTTTTTGACTTGAAAATGGCTTGCGCTCGATGCAAGGCGCCAAGCACATCTGAATTGTTGGAGCAAGGACCGGCTAATATTTGCGAAATACTTTTCTTGACATCATCCCGCGATTTATAGTCATCAAGCAGGTTATTGATATCTGCTTCATCTTGCCGAGGCAAGATGTAAAGGAGTTGTTTGTCGCTATAAGATTTGCTATTGATAAACAAACAGTAAAAATGATCCTCTGGGCTAAGCAAATCAATCAAATTGTTTACTTTAGTAATGGTATTATCCTGCTCTTGTTTAAATGAATATGATTGATCAATCACAGCGACTATCAATTTAGGTTTATTTACTGGAAGAGTACAACCAGAAAGAAATAAACTCAATATACAGATTACAATCATTGAAATAACCCTGTAATCAGGTTGTCTCCTTTTCATGGATTCTTTTATTAAATCAACAGCTCCATTGATAATATTTACCGGAATGCCTATTATGGCCTGTGCTCCTTCAACCAATTTGGATAAAAGAACGAAAGAAAATAAAAGTAAAGATGCTGGAATAAAAACAATTCCTGCCAATATCTGCGCTGTTTGCTTAAGGAACTGATTAAAGCCTAAATGAGCACAGATTCCAGCACATAAGATCCCCCAAACAAGAAATAACATCGATAGCATTCCGGTTTTGCTTGCCAGGTTATTAGGTAAAACATAATTGTGATTTGCTATCGCACGATTTATTTCGGTAAGCCATTGCGAGGAATAATAGCGCATTAAAGCCATAATAATAAGCATGCCCAATGCGGCAACAATAACTGCTGTGAAAGTTATTTGTTCTATTAAATGTGGGTATCTATTTGCAATATATGAAAAGGCGTAATGGATGAGCAACGTGAGCATAAGAACCAACACCAAAGCGATACACGAATAAAGATAATTTGAAATGAAATAATCCACGGGTTGAATGCCTGTTTTGAAAAGCTGAAGCGTCTTCTCGGACACAATTATTTTTAGAGAAACTTCTGTAAGCAAAGCATCCATTAACGACCAGGTAATTGATCCCAGGGTGAAAAGTGCAGAAAGAATGTATCTTATTAGCCCCGGGGGATCAGGTTTAATTATATACTGCTTAAGATTTTCACGGCAGTTCTCGATCAAAGAACCAAAATATTGAATAATGCTTAATATTGGGGCAAACAATATTGCAGGAAGATTTCTGCCGGCCGCAATGATTGCAGCCAGCGCAAGGATTATGATGATTGTGGTCATGATTGGATCTCCTTATATTGTTGCCCCCATTATATAAGATTACCAAGCATTGGAAAATGATTTGCTACTGACTCAATACTGACTTTGCACTGAACATAAAAACCCTCGCTATTAAAGCGAGGGTTTGAGACGATAACTATTTATATATCTATTAGTAATATTTCATACTATGGTAATAATTGAATTAACTAAAGGGCATGTAAAAGCAATAATGTATGATGGATTTATCCCCGATAAAACAATACTACTTTCCTCCATAAAGCAGCTTGATCTAGCAAAGGCCATAAGCAAAGATGAACTATCAGATATATTACACGGTTTGCGCAGTTTGTGCCCAGACAATAATTCTTACTATTACTTTTATAACAAACTACAGTATTATGTCATGACAAGAATGAACTGCCCAATGAGAAATAGCAAAATACCTTTCTATACGGCTTTGGGAAATAAAACTGGCAAATTAAATTGCTTCTCTCAATATTACACAATCGGAACAAACAGGCATAGTCTCGAATTAAAGAGTCAAAAACATTTAAAATATCTTGACTCTCTGACAATTTATTCTTCTTTATGCAAGGAATACCAGCAAATACACAAGAAGAAGCCAAAAGATTTATATATCCAAAATGTTATTTTACACACTTTTGATTCTTTGCCGTGTGGTAAAGATCCGCGGGAATGCCTTGATAATGTTGTCGATATTCTCGGTTTTATGATTAGGAAAGAAGATTCTTGTCTTAATGCTAACGATTTTAAATATGATTGGCACTTACTTCTAAATAACATAATAGAAAAGTATCATAATCTTTATTTTCCATCTTAAACAGAGATATCATTATCAATTAAACAAAAAGCAGGATTGCCTTTAATCATGTACCCTGTTTTCTTTATGGGCTTAATATATTTATTATATGTTCTAAGCCCTATTTTATCTTTAATCCTTTTCATGATCTTGTGTACATCATTTATCTTATCCCCAGCAGGCAAACATCTAATTAGGTCATCGTAGCTAACTGTGTTTCCAGTATTATTCAACAATAGAGCTATTATTTTTAATTGAGGTTGTGATACCTTTTCAATTTCCTTTCCATACAACCATAGTTCTTCAGTCATGCAATTCACCCATATATCGATTTCTCCTCTTTCCCTTTTTCTTATTAATTTATTAAGATCATTTATTTTCATCAATCTACTATTTACCATAATTATCCAATTATGTTTCTTTTTATTTGCTTTGGCTGGTTTACAAACAGGCATATTAGTTTTAGGGGGTAATGATTGTGCTTGAATTATCATTTTAGGCACTTCATCTAATTTCCCCCCGATATCTTGTACTTGAGAACTTATACTGCTTAATTGATTGAATATTTTATTAATATCAGAATATCCTGTTGCTAATTTCCCATCGATTTCACATAAAGAAGGCATCAGTCTGTTTATTAAATATGCAGACTTATCTTCAAGTTCTTTTTGCGTTTTACACTGATATAAGTCAATTATAAAAGATTCTAAATCATTCACAGATTTTAAAGTGTTAATAAAGCCATATTTATTAAAGATATCTCTGGTTAAATTCAATAAATCACCATAGAAAAGAGATGGATTAGTTGATGGTCTGTATTCTTTACTAATATTAATTACCACTTCATTTATTTTTCTCTTTATTTCTGTTATAGTGGTCCACGTCTCATCATTGGTCAGGTGTTTTGTCATTTGATGCAGCAATTTAAGGATATATTTATTTTCGGACCATTCTGGATTTATTTTTTTATTTAATGATGAATACAATACCAAAAGATACAACCGCTTGGCAAACGTTACTTGAAAACAATCATAAGGGCCTGGTGATAATAATATTTTACTGATTCTTTTATAAAATAGGTCATCAAATACAATATTGATATCATTTTCTAAAATAGCAATACGGTTATATAGTGTTGATATATCGTCATACTTTATTTTTGCAAATTTATTAATTTTAATATCTATAGTTAATATACTTTGAAGAAGATATAAAGATAACTCTGCCGCCTCAATTAATATTTGTTGAGTTCTATTACGATAATCTATATAACCACTCTTTATTAATTTCTCTTTTGCATTCGTTAATATTTGTTCCAACTTTAATAGGTGCCTGCTTGCCCTTGTAAAATCTTCCTCACTCCAATATGATATGGTAGCCAAATAATGACCAGTTGTTTCAAATAAATACTTACTATGTAATATTTGTTCATCTATGTTCACGTTATTATTGGCTATTGAATTTCCATTCTTTTCTGGCTCTGACGAATTCCATACATTATAATGGCATAACCGCGTCATTTGGTAGGTACAATAACAAGCGTCTTTTAACTTATTGGAACGAGTATAGGCTGAGGCGAGATGAATAAGAGATTTCAT
>JAHJLF010000092.1 GCA_018821925.1 Candidatus Edwardsbacteria bacterium | reverse complement strand
TTCGCCCTCTACCCCGTTCAATGAATCATCCCATTCCCATTCATAAATCACGCCCAATTCGCTTAAAGCATAGACCCGGTTTTTGCCGTCATTGCGGGCATCCCCAACCACACCGGCAGCCATATCGAAATTATAGCCATAATTATATGCGATTGTATCCAATAATACTTTATCCCAGAAACTATCTTGACTTGTGCTGTCATTGTAACTCCACTCCCAAACATGAATATCACTAAATATCGAATCATTTATTATCATGCTGCTACCTAAGGTGTACATTCTTTGTTTGCCATCATTGCGCCCGTCACCGGAAAATGGATAAGTTCCGTAAGCTATAGCTGAATCGCTTCTCAGCCATTCTGTACCACTCCATTCTATCTCATGTATTCCAGACTCTTTAATATATAACCGTTGCAAGCCATCATCTTTAAATGCACCCAGTAACTTGCCTCCCGTGTTTACTATAAATTGATGGTGTGTTGTATCCCATTTATCTCTGTAGGTATACTCTACCCAATAGATGTCACCACTAGAATAAACTCTGGTTGTATCATCATTTCTTCCTTTTCCAATAACAATATCCTGAACTATACTCCTCTTAATCCCCATGGTGTCCTTTTTCCAAGTTCCACTTCCATTTCGGTAAGTATAAGCTATGGTCGTGCTGTCATCGCATCCTGCAACTACCCTCATGGTGTCGTCATTCTTTATGTTTCCTATCTCTATGGTTCGAATGTCATACCAATTGCCAGCTTTTACTATCACACTATCCCATGTAGAACCATTATAGCTATACTCTTTTATGTTGCCACGGGCCATATCACCAGTATAAACCCGACAAACTCCGTCGTTTCTGCCAAAACCGGCGGTAATTGATGTCGGATTGCAGGCATATTCAGATAATGGGCTTTTAGCCCATCCCGTACCATTCCAGGTAAATTCGTAGGGATAGCTACCTGTAGTATATAATCGGTTTATTCCATCATTGCGTCCCGGTGCAATAACAAGCCCACTGCCACTTGCATTACCAACAATGGAGCATTTATAATCGCCGGCATGGGCTATGCTGAAAAGCATAGCTGATATTGTTACAAAAATAAACTTCTTCATAATATTACCCTCATTCGCTTTATTGCGCCGCGCATCGGCTTAATTTCAAACATAAAAAGCCCCTGCCCGTAGTTTTAAAACTGCGAACAAAGGCTTTTAAATTATGGCCCAAATGCAAGCAAGCCCGTGGTATAAGGCTTTCTTATTTTTCACAGGAGAAACGTATCACAACTGAGGGCGTTTGTCAAGAAAATTGTTTATTTATTATAGGCATATCCGTTATTTCTTCAGCCTTTCCTCCAAGATGATATACAGGGTCGGCACGAAAACCAGGGTCAGCACAGTGGATGCCGCCAGGCCCCCGATCACCGATACGGCCAGGGGGGCATAGGTCTCTCCGCTCTCCCCTATGCCCAAAGCCATCGGTACCATCCCGAAAATGGTGGTCAGGGTGGTCATTAATATGGGACGGAGCCTGGTCCGGCCCGAGGTTATTACCGCCTGGTACAGTTCCATGCCCTGCCTTTTCAATACATTGGCATAATCCACCAGCAGGATGGCATTCGACACCACCATCCCCACCAGCATGATAACGCCAATAAAGGCGATTACCGAGAAATTGATCCCGGTAAAGAACAGCCCCCAGATGACTCCGATTATCCCCAGTGGCACCGAGAACATTATCACGAAAGGGTCCAGCAAAGATTCGAACTGGGAGGCCAGCACCATATAGACCAGCATTATGGCCAGCAGCATGGCATAGAACAGGCTTTTGAAGCTGTCAGCCATGTCCTTGGCCGAGCCGCTGACCTCGATAGTGAAGCCTTCGGGGACGGTCAGCTTTTTGAGCTTTTGGGTCAGCTCCTGATTGATGACGCCCACTGCCCGGCCAGCCACATCGCAGGTGACGCTGATGATCCGCTGCTGGTTCTTGCGCTGGATGTCCACCGGCCCGAAGGCCTTTTCGATACGGGCCACGTTGCTCAGGGCCACCGGATGCCCCAGGGGGGACATGATGAAAAGTCCCGAAAGGTCGCGCAGCTTATCACGATCTCTCTCCTGCAGCCTTACCACAATATCGTATTCCTTGCCGAACTTGCTATCCCGGAACCGGGATACCACGTTGCCCTTGAAGGCCGTCTCCACCGTCCCGGCCACCTGGTATACCGAAAGCCCCAGGCTGCCGGCCTTGTCGCGGTCGACCATTACCTTAAGCTCCGGAATGCCCTCCTTGCGGCTGATATCCACATCCCTGGTGCCTTTGATGCCGGAAATTATTTCCTTGACCTGCCGGGCCAGTTTCTGCCCGGTTTCCATGTCATAGCCCTGAATATCAACCTGCACCGCTCCTCCGGCTCCGAAACTCATCATTTGGGACATCATTCCGCCGGTATTGATGATTATCTTGGCATCCGGAATCCTGGCGAATTTAGCCCGGAGGCCTTCGACGATCTCCTCCACCCCCCGCTTGCGCTCGGAACGGTTTACCAGCTTGACCCGCATGTCGGCGTAGTTGGGCCCGGTGCTGGACATGGACCTTCTCATGCCTTCGCCCTCGCCGTATACCGAATAGACCACCCTGGTCTCGGGGATATCCTCCCTGACTATATCCTCCAACTGCCTTACTATCTTTCCGGTCTGGGCAAATGAGGTCCCCACCGGCATGGCCAGCGACAGGCTGAACTCATTCTCGTCGCTTTTAGGGATGAATTCGGTATCCACTAATTTTAGCGGCCAGATCAGGGAAATGGTCAGCAGCACGATGCCTAAGGTTATGCCGATCACCTGCTTTTTATGTCGGATCGCCCAACTGATGATATTCTGGTATACTATATCCAGCGATTTGAGCCACTTATTGAATTTGTTGAGCCAGTTCCGTATCAGCCAGCTGTCCATTTGATCATTGCTTTCCACCTTCATGAATTTTTTGCTGAGCAGTGGAATAAGCATCATGGAAACGAAATAGGAAGCGATAAGGGAAAATGACACCGTATAGCTCATCGGTTTAAACATCACCCCGGCAATGCCGCTGACGAACGCTATGGGAATGAAGACCACAATGGTGGTTATGGTAGCCGCCAGCACTGCCATGGCCACTTGGGATGATCCCTGCAAGGCAGCCTCCCGGGCATCATGCCCCTCCTCACGATGACGATAGATGTTCTCCAGCACCACTATGGAATCGTCCACCAGCCGGCCCACCCCCAGAGCCAAGCCGCCCAGGGTCATGATATTGAGGGTCATGTTCTGGAAATACATCATCACGAAGGTGGCAATAATCGAAAAGGGAATGGAGATCCCGATGATCATGGTGCTGCTCCAATTCCGCAGGAACAGCATGATGATCAATATGGCCAGGATGGCCCCGATGACGGCTTCGCTCTGCAGGCTCTTTATGGACCGCCTGATGAATATGGAAGAATCGAAGGCCACCGACAATTTGATGTCCGAGGGCATTCCTTTCTGCAGTTCGGCCAGTTTTTTCTGTACCCGGTTGCTTACCTCCACGGTATTTGAACCCGACTGTTTCTGGACCACCATCACCACCGACCGAACCCCGTCGATCCTCGTCTCGCTGTCCCTCTCGGCATAAGCATCCTTGACCTCGGCGATATCCCTCAAGGATATCGGCACCCCGTTGCGATTGCCGATCACCGTGGCCCCCACCTGCTTGATATCCTTGTATTCGCCCGGGGTCCGGATCAGATAATCCAAATTGCCCACCCGCAAATGCCCCCCCGGCAAATTGAGGTTGGCGGCGGCCAGGGCCATTTTGACCTGGTCGAATGAAATGCCCAAACCCTCCATCCGGTTCCGGTCGATGTTGACGTGGATCTGGCGGTCCATGCCCCCCTGAACCACCACCGCCGCCACGCCATCCAGCCTGGCCACCTTATCTTTAATATTATCCTCGGCAAACTGCTTAAGCTCCGAGACCCCGCGGGGGCTGGAGATCCCCACCACCAGTATGGGCATCAGGGCCGGATCGTATTTCACCACCATCGGGCTTCCCACCCCGCCGGGCAGGTGGTCCCGCACCAGATCGATCTTCTCCCTGATGTCTATGGAGGCCGCATCGACGTCGGTCCCCCAGTCGAACTGGGCGATCAGCAGCGATGATCCCTCCTTTGAGGTGGAGGTGACGTTCTTGATGTTCCTTACCATGCTGATGGCCGCTTCCAGCGGCTTGTTCACCATCGACTCCACCTCGGCCGGGCCGGCCCCGCTGTATTCCGTCATCACCGCTACGATGGGCAGGGACATATCGGGAAACAGGTCGATATTCAGGTTTATCAGGGACACCAAGCCGATCACCGTTACTCCGATGAATATCATCAGCACCGTGATGGGACGTTTGATGCCGAATTCGGACAAAATCATCTTACTTGCCTCCCACCACTTCCACCGGAGAGCCGTCGGTCACCGAGTGCTGCCCGGAGATTATCAGCTCCTCCCCCAGCGACAAACCGCTCTTGACGGCCGTCCTGTCCCCCAGGTCAAGCTCCACCTCGATGTTCCTGGCAACGGCCTTATTACCCTTTAGGACAAAGACCAGCTTCCCTACCTCCCTTTCGATTATGGCCGAGGTAGGTATGACTACGCCCTTGGTGTAATGCCTGACGTTTATCACCGCCCGGCCGTACATACCCGGCCGAAGCTTCAATCCCTGGTTGCCCACCGATATCTCGGCCTTGACCGTCCGGCTGAGATAATCCACCGTGGGCGAGATCTTTTTGACAAACCCAGTGAAGTTGGTTTTGGGCCAGGCGTCTATGTTTGCCGCCACCTTGGCCCCTGCTTTTAGCTTGGACATATCCGATTCCGGGACCGATACTAGCAGCTTGACCTTGCGGTAATCGGCCACCTGAAAAAGCGGCGTTCCGGGGTTCACTCTGGCGCCGGTGTCGAAATATCGCTTGGTCAGCCACCCGGCTATGGGCGACTCCAGGACGGCTTCCTTGAATTCCACCCCCACTTCATCGCGATCGATGCTGACCACAGATTGTCCCGCCTCGATCCAGGCCCCTTCCTCGAACAGATATTTTATTATCTTTCCAGAGACCTTAGAGGGCACTTCGATCTGGTTCTCGGCCATCATGGTGCCCGACAATTCCAGGGTCTCGTCATAATCGGTGGGAACTATGGTCGCTACTTCCACCGGAGATCTGTTGACCACTGCTTCTTGGTTACGGGAACCTCTATTTTTTGCGATTATCCTGCCAGCTATCACAACCATGATTACCAACATGATTACCAATATCACTGCTGATAGTATTAATGTATTTTTGCGCTTCATTTTCGCCAATACTCCTCGGGTGATTATATTTGCTATTATTTGATTTCTATTGGAATGTTTTACCAACGGCATTTTCTAATTTGGCCAAGCTGACCAGATAATCGTGAAGGGCCTGTATCTTATTGGTCCTGGCCTGGGTTAACGCGACTT
>JAHJLF010000091.1 GCA_018821925.1 Candidatus Edwardsbacteria bacterium | reverse complement strand
TCTCTGGCTTTCGCCATCCTGGGCATCTTTTATCTGTTGATGATCTGGTTCTCGATCATCGCCCTGATCCTCAAATAAATCCGAAACACCAATATCGAAATACGAAACCAATACCCAATTACAAATAAACAAAAATTAGTCGCAGTTTTTAGCATTAGTGTTTTGGGTTTAGAGATTGTTTCGAATTTCGGATTTTGAATTTAAAATTTAAAGGAATAGTTATGGCTTTAGAGAAACTCGTCAAATGGGCCCGGGTGTCATCCCCCTGGCTGCTCCATTTCAACAGCGGAGCCTGCAACGGATGCGACATCGAAACCCTGGCGGCCCTGATGCCCAGGTTTGACCTGGAGCGCTTCGGGGTGCTGCTTAAATCCACCCCCCGCCATGCCGACGTATTGGTGTGCACCGGGGCGGTGACCCGCCAGCAGGCCTCCCGCTTAAAGAGGATCTACGAGCAGATGGCCGAGCCCAAGTTCGTGGTGGCGGTCGGCGCCTGCGCCTGTTCCGGCAATGTTTTCCGGGGTTGTTACAGCGTGCTGGAAGGGGTCGACCAGGTGATCCCGGTCAATGCCTATGTCCCCGGCTGCGCGGCCAAGCCCGATGCCATCATCGATGGCGTAGCCAAGCTGCTGGGCGCTTTGAAGAACGGATAACGATCCGGCGAATATAGAATACAGAATAAAGAATACAGGAGATCAAAATGACCTTTGAGGAAATAAAAAAGATCCTGGAGGAAAACCTGAAGGGCAAGATCAAGGAGCTGATCAATCCCTTCCCCCGCCGGATGACTTTGTGGGTGGACAAGGCTGATGCTGTGGCAACCTGTCAGGTGCTCAAGGAGAAGGCCGGGTTCTACCACCTTTCCACCATCACCGGCCGGGATACCGGGGACAAGCTGGAGGCTCTTTATCACTTCGCCCAGAACGGCATGGCCCTGATGCTACGCCTCCAGACCGATCGGAACGATCCTAAACTGCCGACAACTATAGCGGTCTACCCCGGCGCGATATTCTACGAAAGGGAGGTCCACGACCTGTTAGGCATAAATTTTGAAGGCCATCCCGATATGCGCCCACTGGTCCTGCCCGATGACTGGCCGCAGGGCATCTACCCGCTGCGCAAGGACTGGCACTATAACCGGGAGAAGGGAGTCATAGAATGAGCACATTTATATTACCGGTAGGCCCGCAACATCCGGCTTTAAAAGAGCCCACTTCATTCCGCTTCCTGGTGGACGGCGAGACTGTGATCGATGCCGACCTTCGCTTGGGCTATAACCACCGGGGCATAGAAAAAGGCTGCGAGGAACGGACCTATATCCAGGATCTTTACCTGCTGGAAAGGGTCTGCGGCATCTGCTCCAACGTCCACATGACCGTCTTTGCCCAGGGGGTGGAGAAATTAATGGGCATCGAGCCGCCCAAGCGGGGCCTGTTCATCCGCTGCCTTATGGGCGAGCTGGAGCGGGTCCATTCCCATCTTTTATGGCTGGGGGTGGCCGGGCACGAGGTGGGTTTCGATACTTTCTTCATGTACACCTGGCGGGACCGCGAAATTGTCGAGGACATTCTGGAGATGGTCTCCGGCAACCGGGTCAATTACGGCATGCAGACCTTCGGCGGAGTGCGGCGCGACCTGGACGAGATGCAGATCAAGAAGGTCCTGGACGGTATTGCCGCCCTCAAGGCCCGGACTCCGTATTACCTGAATATCGGAGCCTCCGAGCCGACTCTGGTGGCCAGAATCGCCGGGGTCGGTATATTGCCCAAGGCCAAGGCCCTTGAACTTAATGCTGCCGGGCCGACCACCCGGGCTTCCGGGGTCGATTTCGACGTCCGCAAGGACGATCCCTACGCTGGTTTTGGCGAGCATATTCCCTTCAACATCGTAACCGATGAAGGCGGGGATGTACTGGCCAGGGTAGTGGTTCGGGCCAAGGAACTGATGGAATCATACAATATCTGCGAATATATTCTCAAGAACCTGCCATCCGGCGACATTCGGGTCAAGGCTCCGCGAAAAGTTCCGGAGGGAGAGGTGGTCAGTCGGGCCGAGGCCCAGCGGGGCGAGTGCATTCACTACATCCGCTCCAATGGCACCGATAAACCGGACCGGGTGAAGGTCAGGGCTCCGACCTTGGCCAACTGGCCGGCCACCCTGTACATGCTCCGGGGCGGCTATGTGGCGGATATTCCCATCGTGATGGCGGCCATTGATCCCTGCCTGTCATGCACCGACCGGATGGCCATCATCACCGACCCCAAGGGCAACGAGAAGGTCTGGAACTGGGAGACCCTGCGCCAGTATGGGATTGATTTCTACCGCAAACGCGGAATCAAGCTATAAATCTAATCCAGTTTCAATGATTTTCGAATGGGATGCCCGTAAAGCGGCAAGCAACATCAAAAAGCACGGAGTTGCCTTTCATGAAGCGGCGACTGCGTTCGGCGATCCTCTGGCGGCGACCTTTTCCGATCCGGATCATTCCCGGGAGGAATCCCGATTCCTGACCATAGGCCTGTCAAACCGGGGACGACTTTTGGTCATCGCACATACCGACCGCGGCGATAAGGTGAGGATTATAAGCGCCAGAATAGCGGCCAAATTAGAAAAAAGATACTATGAAGAAAATTAATAAGCAAACATGCAGCGATATGAGGGCCGAGTACGACTTCTCCTCTATGAAGGGCGGAGTCCGGGGAAAATATGCCAAGCGGTATACGGCCGGGACCAATTTGGTGTTGCTGGACAAGGATGTGGCCAAATCATTTCCCACCGACGAGGCGGTAAACAAGGCTTTACGGTTTGTTCTCAAGGCAGCCGATATGGCCAAGCCGAAGCATACATAGGCAACAACTTACTGAGCAGGTGAGGGATTTTGTAACCAAGGGTTAGAATTACTGTAACCTTAAGTATATTATAGCCTCAATAATAATTGATATTCCGCTGAAAAACCTTATAATAAACTAACAAGGGGGGTGTAGACGTGGAACTAACACCTGAAGAAAAACAAAAAATATATGCTGAAGAAAAAGCAAAACTTGAAGCACAAAAAGTTCTAAAAAAGCAAGAAACAGATAAAAAAAGTAAAAAATATTTAATTTGGCTTGCTGTCATCGTACCTTTGATGATAATTTTTATGGCTATGGGTACATGCAATGAAGAGAAAAACAAGGCTTCTATTCAGCAGGGCCAAACAGCAATGAACAACTTCAAAATGTGGGTTGAGAAAAACGTTGATAAGGATAAAACACTTTATGCTTGGGAATATCAAACCATAAGGCCCAGTAAAGTAAACAATTATAAATACACGATTCTACATTTTACGGCAAATGTTAAAGGCCTTAGTAAAAAACAAGCGGTTGGGAAGGCCGAGCATCTAGTAAAAGAAATATATAAAATTATGCATTCAGCTTACCCCGATTTAGTTATTGATGTCGATTTATTTTATAACAACGGTAAATCATTTGCAGGTGGCTACATTTGGCACCCGGAAGCTGGTTATCAGCCAAGAAATAAACTGGGCGACGCTTTTTATAAGTAGAAACAATCAACTTGCATAATTGAAGTTAGCAAATATGAATGCTCAAGAACTTAGACAAAAAGCATGGGATAATTCATTCCATACTTTTGGCAAAGGTTACATATTTGATAAAAGAGCCGAAAAATACTCAAAGTATGTAAACTTATTAAAAGTATTTGGTATTGTAACGCCCGTTGTTGTTGGTGCAACAGCAATGGGATATAGGTTTGATGCAGGCATTCTTAAGTATGTAATAACAATTGCAATCCCCGTTACCATAGCGCAACTTATTTTTTCTGTCTTTGCGGTTGTGTTTAAATGGGACGATGAATTGGCATATGCATATGAAGCCTCACAGGAATATAACAATATTTCTAATTCGTTTAGAAAATTAGCCCAAATACCTCCAGAAGATTTGATCGCCTTTGATAGAACATTGGAATTGCTTGAGACAAGATATCAGGCACGGAGTGAACAAGATGCAAAACATTCTGTTAAGGAATGGGAACTGCGGAAAGGTATGCGTTTTGCTTTACGGGAATTTCAAAGAGAATGTGTCGGGTGCAATATTAAGCCGACTTCTATAGAGTCTACAAGTTGTAACGTGTGCGGTAAATTTGAAACCGAATTTAAAAAAGGAGTGCGAGAATGGTTCAAAAAGTTTATAAGGTAATAAAAGGGTATACCGAATTGGATTACGAGCAACGTAAAGAAGCTCGTGAGTATATCAAAAAATATGAAGAAACAGAGATTAGTGGTCGTAAACCCTTGACTGAATCATTACAAAAAAGCTTGGGGCCAATAAGTAGCGATACATGCCCTTGTTGTGGTAGGTAATAAATCATAAAGTATATCATTATAATCTTAGGAGATAATGAATGGACATTTTAAAAATCTTTCTCTATCTGCTGGTCTACCCTGGCCTGCTGTTCCTGTTCGTCTATTCCACCTTCGTGGAGTGGGTGGACCGGAAGTTATACGCCAAGTTCCAGAACCGGATGGGACCCATGCACACCGGGAGCCACGGCCTGCTGCAGCCCATCGCCGATTTCGTCAAGCTGATGGCCAAGGAGGATATCGTTCCCAAGGAGGCCGATAAAAAGCTGTTCAATGCCGTTCCGATCCTGGCCCTGACCTCGGTGCTGACCGCCGGGCTGCTGCTGCCGGTGTGGCATTTCAGTAATACCTTCCAGTCGGCCACCTCTTTCCAGGGGGACATTATCGTCATCGCCTATCTGCTGTCCCTTCCCAGCTTTGCCTATTTTCTGGCCGGCTGGGCCTCGGCCAGCATGTACGCCGCCATCGGCGGTGTCCGGGTGCTGACCCTGTTGTTCGCCTACGAAGTGCCGATGTTCCTGGCCATCCTATCGCCGGCGGTGATGGCCGGCAGCTGGAGAATGGCTGAGATCGCCGCCTACTATCAGGCCAACCCCTGGCATTTGTTGATAAATATCTTCGCTTTTGCCGTGGCGGTAATCACCCTGCAGGCCAAATTAGAGAGGGTGCCGTTCGACATCCCCCACGCCGAGACCGAGGTGGTGGGCGGCGCCTTTACCGAATATTCCGGCCGCAAACTGGCCATGTTCCGCCTGCTGGCCGACATCCAGATGGTGGTGGGCGCCGGCCTGATCGCCGCCCTGTTTATGGGCGGCTTCCCGGGTGGGCTGATCCCCGGGTTCATCTGGTTCGTCGTCAAGACCCTGATCGTGGTCTTCATCCTGTCCGCCATGCGCGCGGTGACCGCCAGGCTCCGGATCGATCAGATGATTTCCTTCAGCTGGAAATGGCTGGCCCCGCTGGCCCTGCTGCAGCTGGTAATCGTAATATTCTTGAAGGGGTATCTGCAATGAGTTTAAGATTAGGAGCGATGCTGCCCGAGGTGCTCCGGCACCTGTTCAAAAAACCGGCCACCGTCCAGTATCCTTTCGAAAAGATCGGGGTTCCCAAGGGCTTCCGGGGTAGACCGGTGATGGATCCCAATCTGTGCATCGGCTGCCAGCTGTGCGTCAAGGACTGCCCCTCTGAGGCCCTGGAGATCCATAAGGAGTCCGAGAGCACCGATGAGGCCGGCAAGGTGTCCAAGAGATTCTCCATGACCTTCTACCTGGACCGCTGTTCCCACTGCGCCCAGTGCGCCGAAGTGTGCCCCAAGAAGGCCATACACATGAATACCGAGTTCGAGGATGCCGCCTTCGACCGCGGAGCGCTGAAGATCGTTTATAAATAATTACGACGGCGGTTTAAATGATGGTCGGGCATTACGTGTCCGGCCATTTTATGCATAAAACTGATATTAAACCCCACCTACGCAGGTATCTGCTTCTCATTTACTGCTACTTTCTGTGCCGCCAGAAAGTAGCCAAAGAGCTCGGCCTAGCAGCTACCGGGTTAGCAAACATATCCGTGGCCTAAATTTCTTGATGGGATAAATTAAGCATACGCTTTGCAAAAAATTCTTAACGGCCATTGCTGCCCTTCCCGTCCGCTGAAACGGCCATTTTACGGGGGTTTTGTAACCTCGGTTCGCTTCAGCGATGCTGCTTGACAAAAGCTGCCGTCCGCTTACGCTCATATTTTGCTTCCTCGAGTGCCGTAGCTTCAGCGGAGGCACTTAAAAATGTTTTGCCTGCTGTAGCCCTGTTTCGTGGTCAAGACATTCAGGCAGCTGGCAACAAGGTCTTCGGAGCAGCGCTGCGCGAAAGTTCTCTTTGTAGCTTTCTCTTCAAAGAGAAAGCGGAGAAAAAAAGAATACATTAAGGCTCAAAGAACTGGGGTTCTACCCTTGCTATACAATAATTTACGAGCGTTGTCTGCTATAAGCGCATAACCTAAGGGGAAGATATGGACTGGACCGATGCGGTGGCTTCGGCCGTTGAGGCCTCCGGCAAGCTGATGATCTTCGGCATCGGCAACGAGATGATGGGCGACGATGCCGCCGGTTCGCTGGTTGCCCGGGAACTGCGGATGATGCTACAGGGCTGCGATCACGATAGTTTTGCCGAAGTGCTGGTGGCCGGGACCAACCCCGAGAATTTTTCCGGCCTGGTCAGGAACAAAAAGCCCGATCTGGTGCTGTTTATCGATGCCGCCGACATGGGGCGGCCGGTGGGTGAGATAGCCTTTCTCAACCACAAAGATATGCACTCCATGATGCACTCCACCCACACCATGCCTCTGTCTTTTCTGGGTGATTACCTGGAGAAGATAACCGGGACCAAGGTCATCGCCCTGGGCATCCAGGCCGGGCAGATTCAGCTGGAGGTGCCCATGAGTCGGTCGGTGGCGGAGAGCGTCAAAACCATCTCCCGCTTCCTGCATCAGACCATCTTGGATAAATTAAAGATCCTGCCGGAAGCCTCCCCGGAACATTGACTTGCAAAATAATTAGAGATATAATAAAGCATTGTTTTTAATTCTATTAAAAGGATAGAGTAATTATGTTGGATCAGAAATTGCTGGATATCCTGGCTTGCCCCAAATGCAAGGGAGAGCTGGAGTACCGTCCCAAGGAACTCAAATTGCTATGCTGGACCTGCAAACTGGGTTACAACATCAAAGATGATATCCCGGTGATGCTTATAGATGAGGCCGAGCCGATTGAGGGGAGCAAGAAATAGGGTTGATCATAGTTTGAGATGTCAGGCTATGCTGTTGGGCAATGTTTGAATTATCCGGCGGGGCGGCAGAATGACGTTTGAACGTCCACCAACGTCTGGTTTTATTTGTGGCATCTCCAACTTAACAACAATGAATTGATTTTAGCGGGAGCAACGTGGATAAATTCGTCATAGCAGGTGGAAAACCGTTGTCCGGCATGATCCGGGCCTCGGGCGCCAAGAATGCAGTGTTGCCGGCCATGGCAGCTTGCTTGCTGGCCCCGGGAAAGTCCGTCCTGACCAACGTTCCCAATGTGATGGACGTGCGCACCATGAGGCGCCTGCTTATCCGGCTGGGAGCCAAGGTGGATTTTGAAGATAATCGGATGACCATCGATGTGCCGGCCAAGCTGAAGTGCGAGGCCGAATACGAGATCGTCAAACAGATGCGGGCCTCCTATTATGTGCTGGGGCCTCTGCTGGCCAGGTTCGGTAAAGCCAAAGTGTCCCTGCCGGGGGGTTGCTCCATCGGGGCCCGGCCGATTGATCTGCACCTGAAAGGCATGGAGGCCCTGGGAGCTAAAATTCAGATATTGCACGGTTATGTCGAGGCCCACGGCAAGCAGCTTAAAGGGGCCAGGGTTCTTTTGGCCGGTTCCCACGGGGTGTCGGTGGGGGCCACCATCAATGTGATGATGGCGGCGGCTTTGGCCAAGGGGGTCACCATCATCGAATCAGCGGCCCTGGAGCCCGAGGTGGTATCCACCGCCCAGATGCTGGTATCCATGGGAGCGGACATCACCGGCGCCGGTACTCCGGTGATAACCATCGCCGGGGTGGATGGCTTAAGGCCGGTTGAGATCAGGATGATCCCCGATCGTATCGAGGCTGGATCTTTAATGATAGCGGCGGCCATCAGCGGTGGCTGCCTAACTATCGAGGACTGCCGTCCGGACCATTTGGGATCGGTCATCGAAGCGCTGAGGGCCATGGGGGTTAAAGTAGCGGCCGGCGACGAGATGGTGACCGTCGAAGCCCGGCGTCGGGTTAAACCGATAGATCTCACCATTGCCCCCTATCCCGGCTTCCCCACCGATATGCAGCCCCAGATGATGACCCTGATGACCACGGCCTCGGGCCTTTCGGTGATCACCGAGACCATCTTTGAGAACCGGTTCATGCATGTTCCCGAGCTGCAGCGATTGGGGGCCGATATCAAGATCGAGGGCAAGAGCGCCGTGATCAAGGGCGTGCCCGAATTGACCGGGGCCCCGGTGATGGGCTCCGATCTAAGAGCTTCGGCGGCCCTGGTCATCGCCGGGCTCAAGGCCGAGGGCAAGACCGAGGTCAACCGCATATACCATCTGGATAGGGGCTATGAGAAGTGGGAGAGGAAGCTGAAGAAGGTGGGGGCCAAGATCCGCCGGGTGCACGAGAAAATGGCGGTCTGAAATTTAATTATTACAATTATGACTTTTATGACTTTAGAGAGAATATGAATAAGATTGATCGGGCAGTCAAGGTCGCCTTTGAACAATGCCTGGCGGTCAAAAAAAGCGAAACGGTTCTGGTGGTCACCGACGATGCCAGCCTGGAAGTCGGTCAGGTTTTTTATCGGGCCGCCCGGACGCTGTGCCGCGATGCGGTGCTGATGCTCATGTCGGAGAGGGAAAACAACGGACAGGAGCCTCCTACTGAGCTGGCTGCGGCCATGCTGAAAAGCGAGGCGGTCTTTCTGGTCACCACCAAATCGCTGTCGCATACCCAAGCCCGCAAAAAAGCCAGCCAAGCCGGAGCCAGGATAGCCAGCATGCCGGGGATAACGCTGGATATGATGGCCAGAACCATTGATGTAGATTATACAAAGATGAAGCAAATCGGAAAGCGCCTATGCGGTATATTGAAAAACGCCTCGGAGGTCCTGATCAAAACAGAACTGGGGACAAACCTGGCTTTTTCCATAAAAGGACGCCGGGCGGAGCCCGATACAGGTATTATTCCCAACCTGGGAGGTTTCACTAACCTTCCAGCCGGCGAGGTCTATCTGGCTCCGATGGAGGGCACCGCCCAAGGGCGGCTGGTGGTGGACGGCTCTATCGGCGATACCGGGATCCTGAAAAAACCGATAGAGATAGCCATCTCGCATGGTTTTGCAGTCGGCATGAAAGGCGGGCGTGAGGCGAGAAACTTATGGGAGATGCTCTCCAAACATGGGAAGGATGCTTTCAATGTGGCCGAGTTCGGCATAGGCATAAACCCTAAGGCCACCATCACCGGGAATATTTTGGAGGATGAAAAGGCCCTGACCACCATTCATATCGCTTTCGGCGACAACAGCGGTTTCGGTGGCCGGGTGAGCGTGGCCAGCCACCAGGATGGCATCGTACGCAACCCCAGCGTCTGGGTAGACGGGAAACTACTGATGGAAAAAGGCAAACTAAAGGTATAGCTTTTGTGAATAGAAATCTATTACATATATTGCTGCTGTCCCTGGCATTGCTGTTTGGGGCCTGCGGAAAGAAGGCGGTCGATAAGATGGCCGAACCGGTTGATGAGGGAGGCCCCCGCCTGAAGCTGGGGGAAGTTACTTTCATCGGCAATACCGCTTTTTCCGGCAAGGAGCTCCGCTCCAAAATGACCAGCGAATCCGGGAAACGTTTTGACGATTACACTTTCCAGCTGGACATGCGCAAGGTCCTCTATATGTACCGCAAGAAGGGCTATCTGGATGCCAAATTTCTTGGCCGGGAGAGCCGGGTCAACATAGAAAAACAGCAGATAGATTACCAGCTGACCATTGAGGAGGGCAACATCAGAAAGATCGGACAGCTCAGGTTCAGCGGCAACCAGGTCTTGTCCGATTCTCTGCTGTTATCGCTTCTCAAGGTTAAGACCGGCGATCCGCTGAACCTCCCGGCCATAAACCAGACATCTTCGGGCATAGTGGCTCTCTACGCCGAGCGGGGGTATATCTATACCGCTGTCAACGATACGGTGATGGAATCCGAAGATCCCTATACTTCGGACATCCTGTTCAATATCACCGAAGGACCGCAGGTCAGGCTGGGAGAGATCCGGATAGAGGGGAATAAAAAGGTCAGGGACCGGGTAATAGAGCGAGAGTTCACCCTTAAACCCGGAGAGATATTCATGCCCTCCAAGGTCTATTATAACCAGCAACGGGTCTATGCCCTGGGGCTCTTCACCGAAGCCAAGTTCGAAATGGATGGGATGGAAGAAAAACGCGATACGGTGGATCTTCGGTTGGTGGTGAAGGAGGATAAGACCAACTGGGTGGGGTACAATATCGGCTTTGAATCTAGCGGAAACCTTCTCCCTGATAGGGTCCAGGGTGGTCTGGAATGGGGAAGCGACAATATCTTCGGCAATCTGCAGAAAATAACCATTAAAAGCGAGGCCTCTTACGGACTGCAGAAGAATGACGAGACCGGGATGCATGACTATGCCAATAACTATTTTCTTGATTACCTGGAGCCGTATTTTTTAAGCACTTCGTACAAGGCCAGCGGTTCGGTCTATTACAAACGGGAAAGACAGGAGAGTTCTTTCTGGCAACAGCTCAGCCGGATCGGCGGCGAGACCAAGGTCGGTAAAAGCCTTGCCAAGTCATTGCAGGTTTATATCGGATATAAATATGAATTTCTGGAGGAAACCCAGAACACCACCAGCGATGTCTTCCTGACCGCCAGCTTCGACAGCCGGGACGATATGTTCAATCCTCAGAAAGGAGTGAGTTCTTCCTTCCGGGTAGACAATGCCGGTTCGGTACTGGGCGGATCCAACGACTACCGCAAGAGCGCCGGAGACTTCTCGATGTTCCACAGCCTGGGGGGGGGGATCATAATGGCCTGGCGGGTCAGGACTGCCGGCATCTACACCTACGGCCGCAATGGGCCGGTGCCCATTCAGGAGAGGCTAAAGCTGGGCGGAGCCATGAACCTGAGGGGTTATAAGACCGACGAGATCACCACCGATACCACCGGGATCACCAATATGCTGGTCAACGGAAATTTTGAACTCAGGATCCCGATATACTGGATGTTCGGAGCGGCCGTCTTCGTCGATGCCGGAAATGTCTGGGCCGGCTTCGGGGATGTCAGGTGGCGGCAATTTCAGGGGGGGACCGGCCTGGGCCTGAGGTTCATCACTCCGGTGGGCCCCGTCAGGGTCGATTATGCTGTCAAGACAGAGGAGACCATAGATTTCAAGGAGGGCCTGTTCTATATTAACCTGGGTCATGCATTCTAATGAAAGCCAAATACAGCAACATAATCATTGCCATTTCAGGCGGCGTCATTTTTCTGGGGATCCTGATTCTGGCCATTTATCTGCCCAGCCCCGGATTCCGGAATGAGGTCAAACAGGAGGCCAGTAAGTCCTTGTCGGAAGTTTTGGGCCGTGAATTTTCCGTCGGGGCGGTAGAATTCCATTTCCCCTTCACCATCCTGATAAATGACGTGGCCATAGCCTCGCATGATTCCCTGGCGCGCGGCCAGCTTATATCCGCCCCCCGGATAAAGCTGCAGGCCCATCCCTGGTATTCTACCACCAGAAGGCGGATGGTTATAGGGAAGGTGGAGCTGTCCGATGTCAGGGTTTGCCTGGTTAAGGACAGCAGCGGAACATGGAACTTTGCCGACCTGTTCAAATCCGACACCACCAAGCCCAAAGGAAAAATGAACCTGCCGCCGCTGTCGGTTGAGGATATTTCTTTCAAGAATCTGTCGGTCTCCGTCGAGACCCCGGGAAATAAACAACTTATCGAAGACATCAATATCCAGCTGGGCTTGAAGATGGGGGGCGAAAAGCTGTCGGCCACCCTCAAAAAAATAAAGGCCTATGATAAAACCCGTAATATAAGTTTGACCAAAGGCTTCGGTAATTTTGCGATATCCGGCGATACCATCAAATTGAAGGAATTCGAACTGAATACGGAAAACAGCCGGGTAAATTTATCGGTGATTTTCAATCCCAAATCCCAGGAAATAGATCTGTCCAAGCTGGACCTTAATTTCGGAATGGCCGATGTTCCCAGGATATTAGAGTTAAAAGAACAGAACTGGTCGGGGAACGTTGCCGTATTGGCCGCCCTCAAGGGAAGCCTATCCTCTCCCCAGGGCAGTCTGTCGATTCGTTCCCGAGAGCTAAAGATAAATGATTTGGAACTATCGGGTCTGGATATTAAAATACAGGTGAAGGACAACCTGATAAACCTGACGAAATTATATTTGAATGCCGGGAAAGGCAATATTGAGGGCGAGGGCCAGGTAGATTTGAAGAGCAGGATTTACGATTTTAACCTGTTGCTCAATGAAAGCGATTTCGGCGCCGCTTTTGCTAAAGGGGATATCCCGCTGAAAACGGAGATAAACGGAGATCTGCGGATAAAGGGCAGAGAATTCGATCCCCAAAGGGCCAGGGCGACAGTCGATCTAATGCTAAATAAAAGTCTGATCAACTCCATTCCGGTGGACCGGCTGCTTTGCAACCTGATGTATGCCGATAAGTCAGTATCCATCGAAAAATTCGATCTTACCAGTGGCCAGGCCAAATTGAAGGTCAAAGGGGACATCTTCAAAGAAGTCCTCAGCGTGGATGTGGAGACCGATGAAATAGAGCTGGCCCAATTTGGCCCTCTGCTGGGGCTGAAGGACCTCCAGGGCAAACTGCGCTTTACCGGGCTGGTCTCCGGCCTGACCAAGGATCCCGATGTGATAGGCAGTTTCCGTTTGAAGGAGGCGATCATCTCTAATTTCTCCTGCCTTTACTTTGACGGTAGCATGTCCCTTAAACAGGTGGTATCCAAACCGCAGGGAGACGGCAAATTTGTGGCCACCGGCCTGGCTATAGGCAGCCAGAGCATAGACCGGGTGGAACTGCTGACCGAGCTGCGGGGTCTGGACTGGGGAGGACTTTCGGTCCATGTAGTCAAGGATTCGATGACCGAGGCGCTGGCCACCGGGATGGTGGAACTGAAAGGGAAACAGATAAACTTGGCCATTAGCAAGCTGTTCTACAGTTTTGGTGATCAGACAGTGGTCAACAGCCAGCCGATTCATCTATCTATTGAAGGATCCAATATAAACCTGGAACCCACCAAACTAGTAGCCGGGCGGGGCGCCATAACCCTGGAGGGATTTTACCACAGCGATAAAAGCGTCTTCTTTAAGATTAACGGTGATGCCATTGACAGCCGCAGGATAGTGGATCTGCTCAATCTCAAAAAGACAGTGCACGGCTTGCTGGATTTTGACATAAATATATCAGGCAGCCTGAATGCCCCGGAGATGGCGGCCAGCCTTATTTTGAATAATGCGCGTTTTGAGCAGTTTACCGCAGATCGGGTGGCGATAGATTGCCGATATTCCGACCAGGTTGTCAATCTGGATAAACTGGCCATCACCCGCTACGGTCAGCTATCGGAGATCGCCCTCAGCGTTCCAATAAACCTGGGGATCGGTCCTGAGGCAGGGAAGCTACTGGATCAGCCAATGTCGGGGGAGGTGGTACTCAGGGACATTGGAACCTGGGCCTTTTTTCCGATGGCCGAGCTGCTAAGCGTTTACGAGGGGAAGGTGGATCTGAGCGTCAGGCTCTCAGGCACGCCTTTCAAACCGCTGTTGAACGGCGAGATGACCATCGCCAACGCCAAAATGGTGCTCCGACCCTTCGGCATGTATCTGCACAAGGTCCAGGCCTTCGCCCATTTCAACGCCGACAGCCTGGTGATAGACAACATCACCGCCAGCACCGAGAATCAGGGGAAGGTTGAGATAAAACGTGGCGAGATCATTCTGAATAAATTCATTCCCTCCACCATGTATTTTCTGATCGAGGTCGAAAAAGCTCCGGTCAGGAACATTCCTTTTATCGAGGGCAATGTCAACGCCCGGATCGAGATAGGCGGGACGGTGAATTATCCCCGGATCAAGGGGGAGGTGTATGCCAACTCGGCCCTGATCACCCTGCCATTCGCCCCTGCCGAGGAGCCACCGCCGCCGGAGGGCGGCGCTAAACCGATGGACCTGGACCTATCGATCACCGGCTCCCAGGGGATCTGGCTCAGGAACGCCGACGCCGATATCGAGCTTAAGATAGAGAACCTGAACGTTCGGATGCGGCAGAACGTGCTGTTCCTGTCGGGGCGGCTGGAGACTATTCAGGGTGTTTATCGTTTTCTTGATCGAAGATTCGACATCACAGAGGGGCAGTTGACTTTTACAAACGCAGTGGTGATTAATCCAGAGTTGAATTTAGCGGCCCAGACCGAGCTGAACGATGAAGCCCGTACCAAGGTTTTTCTGAAGGTGGGCGGCTCAGCCCTGCAGCCCAAGCTGGCTTTTAGCTCCGAGCCATCGATGCCCGAACAGGACATCTTGACCATGCTATCGGTGGGAATGAAGATAGAGGGCGACGGCAACGGCGACCTAGGGGACCAGGTCCTTAACCGGACCACAGACGTCCTAAGCAATATGCTGGGAGGCATGATCCAGAAGAAGACCGGCTTGGTGGATGTGATCAAGATGAAGACTTCTACCGGGCAGGAGAAGGGGGCCGAAGTGACCTTGGGCAAATATGTGACCAAGAATGTTTTTGTCAGCTACACCCGGGGGTTTGCCGCCAATCTGAGCGAAGATTTCAGGGCGGAATATCTTTTTGGCAAAAGGAGCGCTCTGTTCGTCCAGCGCTCCAAGGATGAGGATAACAAGGAACAGAAGATAAACCTGGGCCTCAGAATGAAATTTAAATATTAAGACGGATGATATGCAGAAGAAAACCATCCTGGCAAGCATGACGTTTTTTATCGCCTCCTGCCTTTTAGCTTCGCCCATAGATTGGATGACCTATCAGGGGCCGGCGGTGGGAGCCCGGGCGGCGGCCCTTTCGGGCAGCATCGTTGCCGACGATAGCGATCCCAATCTAACCTTTTGGAACCCGGCTGGACTGGGGAATATCACCTGGTCGATGGCCTCCTGCAGCTATCTGCATTCCAGGGGGCTGCTGTTCGATCCGATCTTCTCCGGGCCCAGGCGGCTCAACTACATCGTCTTTGTTGGGAAGGGCATAGGAATATCCTGGCGCTCAGTGGCCCGTCATACCGGCTCCGAGTTTATATTAGAAGAATCAGATTCTGTAAATAATTATTTAAAATACGGAGTCGATGAATTTGCCTTTGCCATTGCCAAGAAGGACGAATTGCATCAGTCAATGTCTTTGGGGCTATCGGCCAAGCTGATCTCGGCCAGAATGACCGAGGTCAAGCAGAAAAAGATAGACACACTTTGGAGCCAGGCTGACATCACCGATGAGAACGGGATCGGATACGGCCTGGACCTTGGTTTTCATGGCGGCAAGGAGCCGCTTATGGTCGGCATCAATGTCCAGAACCTGGCCGGGAAGGTCTATTGGAAGGATTTTGACGATGACAAGCTGAAGCCCAAGATCTCCGGGGGGATATCCTGGTTCAACGGCAAATTGCCCAAACTTACCGCCAGCGCTGAAAAGTTCTGGGGGAAGGGCGTTCCGGAGTTGAAATATATGGCGGGCGGCGAATATAAACATAATATGCCGGGGTACGGGGCCGTAATTTTCAGGGCCGGGGCCAGCCAATATAGAAAAGCCCCGGACGGCGAATACGACTGGTCCATGGGACTGGGTTATATTTATAAAAGCATTTTAGTGGATGCCGCCAGCATGGATCAGAGGGGCTCGGTCGATGGAATCCGGCAGAAGACCTATATGGCCTCTTTGAGCCTTTTCTTGGAATAAGCGGTTAGACTTCCAAACGCCCGGATGGTTGTCCGGGCGTTTTATTTATTTGCAGACATATTGACAAAGCCGATCCATATTGATATAATCCGACTGACCAGTCAGTCAATAAATGAACGGTAAGGTTAATGAACAGATACATCACCAGTAAAATAAGCGGCGTCCTTTGGGAGATATACCGGTTCTTCACTTTTCAGTGGGAGGTGATGAGGAGGTTTTTGCGACCTCCCTATTATCCCAAGATCATTTGGGAGCAGATGGACCGGATCGGTGTGGACTCGCTGGTGATCGTGATGCTGGTGGGCTTCTTTACCGGCTTCGTGCTGGCCTTTCAGACCGGCTACGCCATGATGCGGTTCGGCGCCAAGATCTATGTGGGCGGCATTGTGGCGGTATCCCTGGTGCGGGAACTGGGGCCGGTTTTGATAGCCATGGTCTTTGCCGGGCGGGTGGGGGCTGGTATCACCGCCGAGCTGGGAGCCATGAAGGTCTCGGAGCAGATAGACGCCATGAGGGCCCTGGCCACCGACCCCTTAAGGAAGCTGGTGATGACCAGAGTCATCGCTTCCACCCTGATGTTGCCGGTGCTGGTGGTCTTCGGGGACTTGACTGGCATTTTAGGGGGTATGTTGGTGGGAGTGCTTAACCTAGGCCTGACGGCATCGTTCTATAAAAGCTCGGTGATAAACTCCCTGGTGTTTAACGATATATTCAGCGGAATGATAAAACCGCTGGTTTTCGGGGCCATGATTTCCATTGTGGCCTGCTATTACGGGTTAAACACCAAGGGCGGAACCAAGGGGGTGGGGGAGGCCGTGACCAGGACGGTGGTGGTGTCGTCGGTGCTGATATTCCTTTTGGACGCGGTTATAACCAAACTTTTATTCCTGCTGGGAATATGATATGGATCAGGGCTTATGATAGAGTTAATCGATATACATAAATCCTTCGAAGGGAAGCAGGTGCTGAAAGGCGTCAGCCTTTCCCTTAATGACGGTGAAACCATAGTGATATTGGGACGTTCGGGCTGCGGCAAAAGCGTGCTGCTTAAGATCCTCCTGCGTCTACTTATGCAGGACGAAGGCACTATTCTCATTGATGGCAATGACACAAGCCGTTACCGGGAGGAGCAGATGATGCCGGTGCGCAAGCGGATGGGGATGCTGTTCCAGGGGGCGGCGTTGTTCGATTCGTTTAATGTCGGAGAGAACGTGGCCTATGCGCTCAGAGAGCATACCAATTTCTCCGAAGAGAAGATTAGGGCCAAGGTGGCCGAATGCCTGGAATTTGTGGAGTTGTCCGGGACCGAACTGCTTATGCCCTCCGAGCTTTCCGGCGGAATGAAGAAACGGGTGGCCCTGGCCAGGGCCATGGCCCTGGATCCCGTCTATATGTTCTACGACGAGCCCACCACCGGGCTGGATCCTCTGACATCAAGAAAGATAAACCAACTTATCCGCAAGCTTCAGGCGGAACGAAAGGTGTCGTCAATCGTGGTCACTCATGAGATAGCCAACGCCTTTCAGGTAGCCGACCGGTTCGTGGTAATCAAGGACGGCGAGATACTGTTGACCGGAAGCGCCGCAGAGATCAAGGGTTCCAAATTGAAATTCGTTCAGGATTTTATAAAAGGAGGGATAATAAGCGATGGCAGGCAGTAGAATATCACACGAGCTGAAGGTGGGGGCCCTGATCACCGGCGGGTTGATCATTGCCTTGATAACCATATTTTCGGTGGGCGAGCGCCAGGGTTTGCTTAAGCAAAGGTATTATCTAAAAGCGCAATTCGATGATGTCGGCGGCCTGCAGAAAGGCGCTCCGGTCAGGGTCTCGGGCTTTCAGGTGGGCGTGGTAAACAGCATCGACCTGGTGGAGACGACGGGAAAACCAAGGGTGGAAGTAAACCTGCGGATAGAAAAAAGTTGGCAGCCCAAGATCAGGAAGGGATCCATCGCTAGGATCAGCAGCCTGGGATTGCTGGGCGACAAGCTGGTGGAGATCGTTCCGGTCGGACGGGACAGCGCCCTGCTGAAAAACGGAGACCTTCTGACCACCAAGGAAGTGATGCCTCCGGAGGAAATACTGGCCAGGGTCGCCGAGATATCCGACACGCTGATGTCCACCGCCTACTCCCTGAACGCGATAATGAAGAAAGTGGAAAAGGGCACCGGGACGCTGGGCAAGATGATAGATGATCCCCGGCTGTATACCAATCTGGATTCCGTTTTAGTGACCCTCAACCACTTGATGCTAGCAATAAAATCAGGCCAGGGCTCTTTGGCTATGCTGATAAAGGATCCCGCCCTGTATAAAAACCTTAATCAAACGCTGGCCAATGTTAACGTTATTTCCGACAGCCTGAGGCGGGGACAGGGCAGCCTGGGCAAGCTGCTGCGGGAGCCGGGTATATATAACACCCTGGATTCCACCTCTAGGCGGCTGGATGTTATTCTCTCCCGGGTGGAAAGGGGGGAGGGAACATTGGGAAAACTATCCAAGGACGAGGAGATGTATAAAAAACTGAAGGAATCTTCCGATGAGCTGAACCAGCTTATCAAGGACATGAAGAATAATCCCAAGAAATATCTGGGCATAAGCATATTTTAAGGAACAGAGGGATAAAAGATGATAGAGCATACACTAGAAAAGATGCCCCGCAAAGAAAGGGAAAAATTGGCCCGACGCTCCGAGATACTGAAGGCGGCCAGAAGGATATTCGCCGAAAAGGGTCTCCACGAAACCACCTTAGATGAGATTGCCGTGAAAGCGGAGTTGGCCAAGGGCACGATATACGGGCATTTTGAGAACAAAGATGACCTGTTTTTCTCGGTACTGGAAGAGGCGATCGGCAACCTGGAAAATGTCGTCCAGAAAACCTGCCAAAGCGACCTTCCCCCGCCTATAAAAATATCGGAATTGGTAAAAAACATGCTGTGCCTGTTTGAGGAGAACGTGGACCTAATGCAATTGATGACCCGCAACCAACCTGGAGTGCTGATGCACCAAATGCAGGAAAAAATGCAGAAAAATTTCAAGAACTTGATCAAATTGGTATCCGGGGTGTTACAGGACGGGATCCGCCAGGGCCTATTCGGCAAGATCGATACCGAGAAAGCGGCAGCAGCATTCTTTAATTTGATACATGGTAATGCCATGAGTTCGTTCTGGCACCAGCGGAAAGTTAATAATAAAGAAGATTTAAAATTCCTTACAAATCTGTACCTAAATGGTATATCCAATTGTGCATTAAAAGGAAAGAAATAAAAAATGGGAAAAGTCATCGCGATAGTGCTGTTGCTTGCATCCGTTGCCAGGGCCGAAAATCTGTCTCTGAACCAAGCCATAGACATAGCTCTAAAACAAAATGCCGGCCTGAAAATGGTTGAATATAGGGTCAGTGCCGCCGAGGGCCAGCTAATGACTGCCAGGGGGTATCTGGTCCCCCAACTTTCGGCCTCCGGCAGCATCATGAGGATGAACAGCCTGATGGACATGAAGCCAGGCCCCACATATTATCTGCCTGTCTTGGACAGCGGCACCCATGCTTCTACTGACTATATCGTTTCCATGTCCAGCGGGGTGATATCGTCAGATAAAATCGGTAACACCTATACCGGTAAATTGTCCGCCAGTTGGCCGGTTTATACCGGCGGGAAAATATGGCAGGGCTATCAGATAAGCCGTTTGAATCATCAAAGGGCTGAAGAATCTTACGACAGCGCCAGGGCCGGAGTGATCTATACAGTCAAACAAGCTTATTACGGACTGCTGCTGGCCCAAAGTGCCTATGATGTCACTCGGGAGGCGGTATCTTCCATAGAAAAACATGTGACGCGAGTGCAGGCTTTATATCAAAAGGGGATGGTCTCCCGCTACGATCTGTTACGGGCTGAGGTCCAACTTTCGAATATGCAGCCCCAGCTTATCCGCATGCAGAATGCGGTGGAGCTTTCCCGGCAGTCATTCAACATGGTCTTGAACCAGGAACTGAGTGCACCGGTCATCCTTAGCGATTCCATGAATTATCATCCGGTGGAGGTCGATAGCGCTCTGCTGGTAAAGCAGGCCCTGCATGCCAGGCCCGAGTATAAATCTATACTGATCAGACAAAGGATGGTGGAGAAGGCCAAGCTGATATCGTATGCCAGCTACCAGCCCACCGTGGCCCTGTTCGCCGATTACTCCTACAGCAAGGGGTCCGGATTCTCCGGCTCAGACGAATGGCAGAAGAACTGGGACGTGGGAGTGTCCGCCAGCTGGCCTTTGTTTGACGGCGGGTCCGGGCTTGGTAAGATAAAGGAAGCCAAGGCCAACGCCCAGCAGCTTAGCGTGGCAAAGGAAATGGTGGAAGATTGGATTAAGCTGGAGGTCTCGGCCAATTATCTGACCCTTAAAACCAATCAAAAGGCTATTTTTTCTCAGGGAAGATCTGTCGAGCAAGCCCAAGAGGCCCTGAAAATAGCCCAGGCCCGCTATGAGAACGGACAGGCCACCAATCTGGATGTGCTTGACT
>JAHJLF010000090.1 GCA_018821925.1 Candidatus Edwardsbacteria bacterium | reverse complement strand
TTTATTATAATAATTTATCAAAAGTAACTAAAATCCAATCAAACTATTTATTCATATTTGGTGTTTGGATATCGGCCGGTTTTTTTATTCCATTTTGGTATTTATATATTAAAACAAAAGTAATCGAATATATTTCTAATATTGATAATAATGGTTAATTTAATAGACGGTAAAAAAATATCTGCCGAGATACGGCAGGAAGTAGCTGACGAGGTAACAGTTCTCAGAGGACAGGGGACAATTCCGCATTTGGCAGTGATCATAGTTGGGTCCGATCCCGGGTCGCAGGTGTATGTCCGCAACAAGCACAAGGCCTGCGAAGAGGCCGGCATCAAATCCACCGTCATCGAAATGCTGGAGAACACCACACAGGGGCAACTGCTGGCCCAGGTGGAAAAACTCAACAATGATAAGGACGTCCACGGCATTTTGGTGCAATCCCCGGTGCCCAAGGGGCTGTCCGAGGAAAAAGCCTTCGAGTCTATCCACCCCTTAAAGGACGTGGATTGCTTCCATCCCCAGAACGTGGGACTTTTAATGCTGGGCCGGCCGCGCTTTCTGCCGGCCACCCCGGCCGGGGTGATAGAACTGCTGGTACGATATAACATCAAGATATCAGGGCAATATGTGGTGATAGTGGGCCGCTCCAACATCGTGGGCAAGCCCCTGGCCAACATGCTGGCCCAAAAATCGGAACGCGGCAACGCCACGGTCACCGTCTGCCATACCGGGACCAAGGGGCTGGCCTATTACACCAAGCAGGCCGATATCGTCATCGCCGCGGCCGGCAGCCCGGGCCTGATCACCGGGGAGATGCTCAACAGTAACTGCACGGTGATAGACGTGGGCACCAACCGCATACCGGATGCTTCCAAAAAATCGGGCTACAGCCTGGTGGGCGATGTGGCCTTCGAATCGGCCTCCAAAGTGGCGGCTTTCATCTCTCCGGTTCCCGGCGGAGTGGGCCCGATGACCATCGCCATGTTGCTGAAGAACTGCGTAATGGCGGCAAAACTGCAGAGCTGACCTCACCCCGACCCTCTCCTAATAAATTAGGCGAGGGATGAAGACGCAAAGAGCGCAAAGGTTTCCAGCAGAACTCAGAATGACGAAGCAATGTGTTTCTTTAAAATCACTCTGGATTCCTGCTTCCGCAGGAATGACAATAGCGCTGTTTTGCAATTTAAGTGATAATGAAGACCTTGGTGTCTCTTCGTCTCAGCTCACTCCTGCGGCGTGCAGGCAGGGCATGCTTTGTGTAAGAAATGATCTGTGTGAATCCGTATAAATCCGTTCAATCCGTGTGCTGTAAAACATAATGTCCGAAGATAAAAGAATAATCCTGTCCGTTACCCAGCTTACCGGCGAGATCAAGCGGGTGCTGGAGAACAGCTTCCCCCGGCTGTGGGTGCAGGGCGAGATATCCAACCTAACGGTCCACAGCTCCGGGCATCTGTATTTTTCGCTGAAGGACGCCGGCAGCCAGGTGCGATGCGTGATGTTTCGTAGCTACGCTCAGAATATGATGCTGATGCCGCAGGACGGCATGCAGGTAGTGGTCCAGGGGGACGTCACCGTTTTCGACCGGGCCGGGCAGTATCAATTGAGCGTCCAGCAGCTGCAGGTGGCGGGATACGGAGAGCTGGCCCAAGCCTTCGAGCGGCTGAAAAAAAAGCTGGCCGACGAGGGGCTGTTCGACCAGGAATTCAAAAAGGAACTGCCGGCCTATCCCAAAACCATCGGGATAGTCACCTCGCCTACCGGAGCAGCCATTCGCGACATGGTCAAGGTGGCCCGCCGCAGGTGGCCGGGAATAGAACTGATCCTTTGCCCGGTGCCGGTGCAGGGAATAGGGGCGGCCCAAAAGATCGCCCGGGCGGTGGACGATCTCAACGAATATCAAAAGATAGACCTTATTATCGTAGGACGAGGCGGCGGCTCGGCCGAGGACCTGTGGGCCTTCAATGAGGAAATTTTGGCCCGGGCCATCTTCCACTCCAATATCCCGGTGATCTCGGCGGTGGGCCACGAAGTGGACTTCACCATATCCGATCTGGTGGCCGATCTGAGGGCGCCCACCCCGTCGGCGGCGGCCGAGATGGCGGTGCCCGATGTCCGGGAGGTGCAATCGAACCTTATAGATTCGGCCCGCCGGATAGCTTCCTCCATGAACGACCTGCTGGATGAGGCCGGATCCCGGCTGAAATCTATACAGCGCAGCTATGGACTGAATCGCCTGCAGGATATGCTGTCCCAGAAATCCCAACAACTGGACTGGGCCGGGACATCGCTGAACAATAAGATCAACGATCGGTTAAGTTCATATACCAACAGACTACAGGGGCAGGCGATAGCTTTGAAAGCGCTGGACCCAAAAAATACGCTCAAGAGGGGATACAGCATCTGCCGCGATCAGAACGGGCGGGTGGTCGTATCAGCAAAAGCGCTGGATAAGGGCAAATTGATAACGGCCGAGTTCCATACCGGCAAAGCTCAAATGACAGTCGAGGAAACCATACCATGAAAAAGACAAGAACCGATGCCGATTTCAAATTCGAGAAGGCCCTGGCCCGCATCGAGCAGATAGTGGACCAGATGGAATCCGGCGAGATCGAACTGGACCAGGCTCTGGCACTTTACCAGGAAGGCATGGAACTGATGGCCAGGTGCCAGACCACTTTGGAAGAAACCCAGAATAAAATAAAAAAAATAACCAGGGACATCCAGGGCAGGCTGAAAGTTGAAGAGCACGATATGGAGGAGAATTAAATGGTCCAGAAAAAATCCGTCAAGAAAACAGCCGCAGTCAAGAAGAAACCCCTCAAGAAAGCCGCTGCAGTCAAGAAAAAGCCTGCTAAGAAAATAACCGCGGTCAAGAAAAAACTCGTCAAGAAAACCATTGCCGTCAATAAGCCGGCCCTGGTGAAAAAAGCCCCGCCGGCCAAGATCAAACCCTTAAGCGGCCTGGCCCGGCTGATGGAGGAGGTCAAGTGCCGCAAGGAAAAGGTCTACCAGTACCTCCAGTTAAAAGACCGGCCGGAAAAATTCCAGCCCGAAGACATCTATTGCGGGGTGCATAAATACCTCAAGGCCGGCGGCAAATCGCTCCGGCCGGCAGTCCTGTTGTTGGCCTGCGGGGCGGTGGGAGGGGATGAGGAGAAGGCCATCCCGGCGGCGGCGGCGGTGGAGGTCTACCATACCTGGACCCTGGTGCATGACGACATCATCGACCGCGACGGCACCAGGCGCGGGGTGACCACTGTCCACGAGGAACTCAAAAACAGAGCCATCAAGAAATTTGGCCTGAAGGGCGAGGAGGCGGAGCATTATGGCCAGGCCATGGCCATTCTGGCCGGTGATCTGCAGCAAGGCTGGACCATCTCATTGCTGACCGAGCTGGTAAGGGAGAAAGGCATCAGCCCGATATTAGTGCTGCAGCTGATCCTGGACCTGGAAGTGGACGTCCAGTGCAACCTGATCGAGGGCGAGGCCCTGGATCTGCAATACTCCAAGATGCCGATAGAATCATTAAGCGAAGAAAAGATCCTGGCCATGCTGTGGAAGAAGACCGGGGCCCTTTACCAGTTCGCCGGAAAGGCCGGGGCCATGATCGGGATAGACCAGCCCAACAGCCGCCATCCCTATGTGGAGGCCATGTCCCTGTTCACCTCCAACTGCGGGATCGCCTTCCAGCTGCAGGACGATATCCTGGGGATCCTGGCCGACGAGAAGAAACTGGGCAAGCCGGTGGGCTCGGATATCCGCGAAGGCAAGCGGACGGTGATCGTCTATCACGCCCTGGCCGAGGCCAACCGCAAAGAAAAAAATCTGATACTGAAGACCCTTAATAATCCCAAGGCCACAGGCGCCCAGATCAAACAGGTCACCAAGCTGTTTCAGGAGCTGGGCAGCATTGCTTACACCGCCGAGATGGCCCAGAAATACGTCCGCAAGGCGGTGGCCGCCCTGGAGGCCCTGCCCGACAGCGAATATAAAAAACTGTTGATGCTGTGGGCGGATTACATGATCAGCCGGGAGTTTTAAAATATTGAACCCTTAACAGGATTTTAGGCAAATTGTTTTATGGTAAGGGAAGAAGCCAAGTTCTTTAAGTTTAACATATTTCCCCCCGCTTTCTCTTTGAAGAGAAAGCTCCAAAGAGAACTGTCGCTGCACCGCTGCCCTGGAGCCCCAAAACCAGCCGCCTAAATGTCTTGATCACGAAACAAGGCACCCGCAGGCAAAACATTTTTAACGGCAGCTTTTGCCAGGCAGCAGCGCTGATGCGACCCGGGGAACCGCCTTTAAGTGGAGCGGCTCAAACTTCAGCCCCGATAAAGCAGTCATTGTGTCATGGACATCCTGCAGGTTCTGGTTCAATGAGTGCCGGGGCGTAGGCCTTACTATCCGCGGAACTGGGCGGTAAAGACTTCTTTGGTTACTTTCTTAGTCATAAGAAAGTAACAACCTGCATGCTTTCAAGCTAATATCGGTGGGCCATGAATTCCCCGTACTCCCCGCAGGTCTCGAAGCCCAGCTTCCGGTAGCATTTTATGGCCCCGGCATTGTCGGCCTTTACGTTGAGCCCGATGACATCCACCGTCTTTAGAAGGGTTTTGCACAACGCCGCGGTGACTGCTGTCCCCAGACCCTGGCCTCTGTGCTCTGACAGGGTGGCGATATTGCCCAGCGCCGCTGCCTTGTATTGCGGGGAGTAGACATGGATCCCGGCGATGCTTACCAGTTTCCAGTTCTGTCGCAGGCCGAAGTACTGCCCGGTCTCCAGCATCCGGGCATCGAACCAGTTATCGGGGTAGCTGGAGGCATAAAAAGCCAATATCTCTTCCCTGTCGGTGGCGACCAATGGCACGGCGCCGGCGGTATCGGTATCCTTCAGCTTGTCCGGCTGGGACAGCACCATCTTATGATGGGTGCCGTGCGGGTCCAGGGAAAATCTTCCGTCCAATGATTTTTCCAGCCCCGGGGTCAGATGGCAGTAGAACCTGTCCGGCAATTCATCGGCCAGTTGAACCAGAAGCTCTTTCATGAAAGGGGATCCCGGCTGATCCAGGGCCAAAAGGACCGGCAGTTCGGTGCCCTGGTATAACAGGGCGACAGCCTTTGTTTCCCCGTTGACCTGATGCGCATACCAGGTGGTGTAAGGGAAGAAGAAATCATCCAAGTCGCCCAGCTCGTAGAGGTGCAGGGCGGCGTTGCGCCGCAGGAACGATTCGATAACAACTTTATCTTTTAATTTTTTGGCATTCATTTATTTTTATATATAACTTTCAAATAATGCCTCTGATCCCAGCTATTTGAACTAAAGTACTCGTTAAAATTGCCGTTGTAAGCGTATTCAAGTTTGACCTTTTCCGTTATGCCAACAGTGGCACCGGCGGTATATGACACCTCCTTCAATTTATAAACTGTAGAATATGGTATCATCCCAACATCCGGCCCCCACGATGAAAGGCCGGCTCGAACCGTTACATATTGTTTCACCTGCGTTTCTATTCCTATCCTCCCGCTGGCACCGTTTAATCCAAATCGTTTCCCAATGACTTCATCCAAATTATAGTACCAGCTTACCAGGCTATCCTGCTTAAAGCTCCATATCGCCTCGTATCCCCAGCGTAAAATAAAATCTGCCGCTATCTTTGTTCTTATGAATTTCAGCCCCAGATCCACTCCCAATCCCGTTTCGTATTGGGGATCAAGATAATAATTTCGATCTTTTATAGAACCTTTTAAACCAATTCCCAACCATTTCCAAAGCGCCGTTTGGTATCTTAATTCCATATAATATTTGGAGAACAATTCCGAAGGCTCACCCATTATAAGATAATTAAGATTATTTTTCTCATTACCAATATGCCACCCAATGGACATGTTATCCGAATCATAATAATCGTCAAAGATCCTGTCGTACCCCAAACCAAGTCCCAGAAATCCCAATTTATATCCCAGGCGTAAATTCATCAAACCGTAATTTCGGGGATACCCGTAATAATTGCCCCACGCTCCTCCAACCATTGCCGCCCCATAAAGCTTTCCTTTTACCAAGGGAAGCATCCCGCCCAGCACCGGATTGTAACCCTCCCGGTATGTGGTATAACCAGCAAAAGAATCAGAAATGTCATAGGTGCTTTTATGAAACCCGGCCGACATACCGCCGATATAATACGTACTTCTTAGCTGCACTAGGTTGGCCGGATTGTAAAAAACATCGTTTTCCAAATCCGCCACGGCTATGCTGCCACCGCCCATGCCGGCTAAACGAACGTCACTGGCCAAAGCAATATTGAAGAAAAGGATTGTTGTTATAAACCCGATCGCACTCTTCACTATTATATCCTTTGAATTATTTTATCTTGATCAGCTTGACCGGCTTTATTTGCGGCAGTTTTGCCCTTGTGGCAAAATAAATCCCCGGAGCCAGTTTTTCCCCAATTTTGGACCCCTTGCAAGCCTGTACTTTCTGCCCCAATATATTGTAGATAAAAAGCTCCTGTTCTTCCAAGCCCTTTACTGTGGCATATGATTTGAAGGGATTTGGGTATGCAAGGTATGAGCTTTGGTCAACTACTGATAATTCTTTTGGCTTATTACCCGCAACCCCGGTTTCTGCCTGATATTTATTAGTAAGAAAATAAAAAACACCATTGTCGTTCACAGAACCGCAGAGCACAAGTTCCCCGGCCGGGGTTAACTCGCAATCATACCCAGCCGCACCCGTAATCCAAAAAGTCCATACGGTATCACCCAGACTGTTATATTTGATCATTGTAGACTGACCGGTGACATATAAATTGCCCTGGCTATCCAAGGCACTTTTACGGCCGTAATCAATACTCAAATTAACATTTGCTTGCATATTGCTCCAAAGCATATTCCCGTCCGAATCGTATTTTAATGCCATATAGGGACGAGGGTCATCCATCAAATCATATTCCCCTGACACATATACAGAACCGTTTGCATCAACATGAATTTCATGGCCAATTTCATAAACCGTATTAGAGATATTATGATTCCGCGTCCATATTGTGTCCCCTAGAGAATCACATTTTATTATATAACACCCATTATTGTTAGTAAAACCAGTAAGGTATATGTTATTTTGACTGTCAACAGTACAGCCATTGGTATAAGGAAAATCGAGAAATTCTACTGCTAAAGGTATTATCTTGTTCCATACAGTATCCCCTTGGGCTGTATACTTTAAAATGAACGGCTTGGTTTCTGTTCCGTTATTGTAATCACCGGCAATATAGACATTATTTGCTTTATCTATTGCGCATGCTCTACCCATTAAATTTATATCGTTTTTTTTGCGTGTCCATATCGTATCCCCGTCCTGATTAAATTTTAATAATGCTGTCCGATTATTCATTGATCCGGAAACATACAATTGCTGCATATCGTTAATTACGCAGTCATCTGCCCAATCATAATTACCGCCGTCATATAACCAATGCCAAAGAGTATCGCCGTTCGAGTTATATTTCAAAACCAACATATTTTGATTGCCACTCTGTTCATAAACCCTGCCAACCACATAAATATTACCGGATGTATCTATTGAGCAGCCATATGCATCATGTTGTGCTGTTGCTGAAATATTGTACTGCCGGGACCATTCGATGGTAGGGGTGGCTGAGAATGATGTAATTGCCGACGCCATTACGATAAAAAGCACTGCGCCTTTGATATTTTTCATTATCTTTCTCCACTAATAATCATGAAACGACAAAGGTCATTATCTAATTATATAATGACCTTATTAACTATGCTAATTATAGTTGATGTAATTTCTAAAATCAAACTATATTTTAGTCAAATTTTTCTCCGTTTTCTCCGTACTGACCGCCTCCTATATCCCCCTTCCGCCATGAGGTGGAAACAATTACCCCTTCCCTTGCAGGGAAGGGGTGGGGGTTAGGTCGTGACCCCACCTTTAAGTGAAGCGGCTTGACTTCAGCCCCGATAAAGTAGTCATTGCGTCATGAACATCCTGCATGTTCTGGTTCAATGAATGCCGGGACGTAGGCCTTACTATCCGCGGAGCTGGGCGGCAAAGACTTCTTTGGTTACTTTCTTAGTCATAAGAAAGTAACAATAAGGGCATTACGGCCTTCTTTCGGATAAAACATAATACCAATTACTTATTTATATGTTGTTTTTGGATCTTTTTAAAAACAGGATATTATGGGCGGTGGTGGCCAGCGGGCTCTCCACCCAGGTATTGAAGGCCTTCGCTTCCATCATCTGGGAGGGGCATATCAACTGGCGGCGCACTTTAGAACCAGGGGGAATGCCCAGTTCACATGCCGCCTCCTCGGTTACCCTGGCTACCATGATCGGCCTGGCCACCGGGTTCGACAGCCTACTATTCGCCCTGACCGCCTATATCAGCTTCGTGGTGATGTACGACGCCGCCGGGGTCCGCCGGGCAGTGAGAAAGCAGGCCATCCTGCTCAACCGCCTGTTGGAAAGCCAGGCCCTTAGAAAGAGGGCCGGGGGCGAGAAGCTTCGGGAGTTGTTGGGCCACACCCCGGTGGAGGTCATCGCCGGCGGTTTTCTGGGCCTTATCTGGGGCCTGCTGTTTCATTATGTTTTTTAAATAAGCAATGCTGTATTCCTTAAAATAATTTTCTTGCCCTTTCTGTCCGGGCAGACCTCACCCTCACTCCCTCCCCGCATCGGGGAGGGAAGCCGTCAGGCAGGGAGAGGTCAAAGACCCGCCGAGGGCACAGGGCTTATTGTTTTATACACATAATATTGATAACAAGATAGCAAACTGAAAATAGCCTGCTGTTGGTGCATACGTTTTAAAGAATATGTCGGGTGTCCTTACCCGCACTGTGCCCCCGGACCCCATTTGGCCGCTTTGGGCCCACTCAACTTAACCTGTAAACATTACAGGTTAAGCCGGGTCTTAGGGGACGGCTACGGTCAGCGTTGCAGGTGCAATAGCCTTGGTAAAATAATAATAAGTGCGGATTGAAAATTGTAGTGCTTTTATTTGCGTTAGTTTGCCGTTCCCTAAAACTTCTCTTTGGAGCTTTCTCTTAGTTATAAGAGAAAGCGGAAAGGTCGTTTTGCCGACAAAAAAGGAAATAAAGTTTTACAAGAGAAATTGTCAGCTATCATCAATATCTTTCAGGCTTTCACAAACAGCTCGAAACAGTAAAATGCATTTTTGTTAAGTCGTATCGCATGTACTTAGAAAAAATAAATTCACCGGCCGATCTTAAAAAACTGGAGATAGATCAGCTGAGCATTCTGGCCCGGGAGATAAGGGAGAAGATCATTGCCGTCATCTCCCGCAACGGCGGACATTTGGCCCCCAGCCTGGGCACGGTGGAGCTGACCATCGCCCTGCATTACGTGCTGGATACCCCACGGGACAAGCTGGTTTGGGATGTGGGCCACCAGGCCTACGCCCACAAGATCCTGACCGGACGCCGCGATCAGTTCGACACCATCAGAACCTATAAGGGCTTAAGCGGCTTCCCAAAAAGGGCCGAGAGCCCCTACGATAATTTCGATACCGGCCACGCCTCGACCTCCATTTCGGCGGCGCTGGGGATGGCCTGCGCCCGGGATCTGGCCGGGGAGAATTTCCGGACGGTGGCCGTCATCGGGGACGGCTCGCTGACCGGGGGCCTGGCCTTTGAGGGCCTTAATCATGCCGGCCAGTTGAAGAAGAACATGCTGGTCATTCTCAACGACAACCGGATGGCCATCTCCAAGCGGGTGGGGGCCCTGGGACAGTACCTGACAAAGATCACCACCGCACCGGCCTATACCAGTTTTGAGAAGAACCTGTGGGATCTTCTGGGACGGCTGCCGTATAACCTGGGAGGGCCGTCGAGGGTTGCTTTTCGGCGTCTGCGCCAGGGTTTCAAGAACCTGATCGTGCCGGGGCTGACCTTCGAGGAACTAGGATACCATTACGAGGGCCCGATAGACGGCCACGATGTAGCGGCCCTGATAGATATCCTGCGGAGGATCAAGGACCAGCCGGGCCCGACCTTTTTGCATATACTGACGGTCAAGGGCAAGGGCTACGAACCGGCCGAGGAGGATGCTGAGAAGTACCATGGGGTGGGCGCTTTCGATCCGGAGACCGGCGATTCTCTGTCCTGCAAGAACATCTGCTCCTATACCGAGGTGTTCGGCAAATCGCTGGTGGAACTGGCCAAGACAGATCAAAAAATAGTGGCCATTACCGCGGCCATGCCGGAGGGAACCGGGTTGGACTATTTCCGGAGCGTTTTCCCCGACCGCTTCTTCGATGTCGGCATCGCCGAACAGCACGCCCTGACCTTCGGGGCAGGGCTGGCGGCCCAGGGCATCAAACCGGTGGTGGCCGTCTATTCAACATTCCTACAGAGGGGATACGACCAGATCATCCACGACATAGCCCTGCAGAAGCTTCCGGTGATTATTGCCATAGACCGGGCCGGGCTGGTGGGCGAGGACGGGCCCACCCATCACGGGCCGTTCGATTTGTCGTTTCTGCGCTGTATTCCCAACCTGACGGTGATGGCTCCCATGGACGAATGGGAGCTGGCCTCCATGCTCAGGACCGCCCTGCAGATCAAGGGCCCGGTGGCCATTCGTTATCCCAGGGGGCCCGGCTTTGGGGTGAGTCTGAAAAATCCTGAATTGATCGCTTTGGGCAAAGCCCAGATCATCCGTCCGGGGAAGGACGGGGCCCTGCTGGGGATCGGCGTCATGTCCACCATAGCCCGTCAGGCGGCCGAGGAGCTGGCTAAAAACGGCCTGAACCTGGAGGTGGTGAACGCCCGGTTCGTCAAACCGCTGGATGAGGAAACGATAACCGAACTTCTAAAACGCCATAAAAAGATCATCACCCTGGAAGAGAACGTGCGGGACGGCGGTTTCGGCTCGGCGGTGATGGAGCTGGCCGAGGCCAGGGGCCTGTCCTGTCAGATTAAAATCCTGAGCCTGCCCGATGAATTCATCGAGGCCGGACCCAGGAACAAGCTTCTGGAGATCTACCGGCTGGACCGGGACGGGGTGATCAAGGCCGCCCGTGATCTCTTTGCCCGCTGACCTCCGATAATAATGGATGCCATCCTGAATATAAATAAACCGCCGGGCCCGAGTTCTTTTGCCGTAGTAACCAGGGTCCGGCGGCTTTTGAACATCAAGAAAGCAGGGCATGCCGGGACCCTGGACCCCATGGCCACCGGAGTGCTGTTGGTGCTTACCGGCCGGGCCACCAGGCTCTCTCAGTTTTTGATGGGCCGGCCCAAGGAATATCTGGCAACTATCAAGCTGGGGATCGAGACCGACAGCTGCGATCTGGAGGGGCAGATAATTCGGCAATGCACTGTTCCGGAGATTGCTCGGCCGCAGCTTCTCTCGGCGCTGAACGAATTTACCGGTGACATCAGACAGATCCCGCCCAGTTTTTCGGCCATCAAGATCGACGGCCAGCCGGCCTATAAAAAAGCCCGGCAGGGGAAGGCGGTGGATATCCCGGAACGGCAGGTGAGGGTGGATTCTATCGACCTTATCGATCTTACGGCCGATGAGATCACCATCAAGGTCCGTTGTTCCAAGGGCACCTATATCCGTTCGCTGGCCCGGGATATCGGCCAACGCCTGGGCAGCTGCGGGACCCTGGCGGCCCTGACCCGTACCGCGGTGGGCGAATTTCGGCTGGAGCAGGCTCTGGAGTTGGAGGGCATCACGGCGCAGGACGGCGTAAGCATGGACCGGGCTCTGGCCTTCATGCCCGAGGTTATCATTGATTCCAACGGCTATCAAAGAACCAAACACGGGAATAACATCATGGTCAAAGAAAAAGGGGAAAAAGACATCTATTACCGGATCAAATATGACGGGCAATTGGTTGCGCTGGGGCAATTCAAAGGCGACGATCAATTGCACCCCGAGATCGTGCTGTAGGCCACCGTGCTGGTGATCAAACGGCTCAACAATTTCGGCGTTAAACATCCCGGCGCCATTGCCGCCCTGGGATCGTTCGACGGTCTTCACCTGGGGCACCGGGCCATCATCAAAAAGTTGGTGGCCAGGGCAAAGAAGATAGGCCACGATAGCGTGGTGATAACTTTCGATCCTCATCCCCAACAGATATTATCAAGAGATAAAACCCCCTGCCTTTTGACCACCCTGCCGGAGAAACAGGAGATATTGGAATTTCTGGGAGTGGGGGTGATGGCGGTCATCAAATTTTCTAACCAGATAGCCTCAATGCTGCCGGAGGAATTCATCCGCTCGGTAATGATAAAAAAACTGGCGGTATCGGAGGTCATCTGCGGGCATGACTGCGGGTTCGGGGCCGGACGGAAAGGCAACATCAACACACTGGAAGAACTGGGAAAAAAAATGGGCTTTAAGGTCTTGGTGCTTTCATCGCTTAAGACCAACGGAAGCAAGATCAGCAGTTCTAACATCCGGAGCCTGATCTCATCCGGCAAGGTGGAGAAGGCTAACAAGATGCTGGGCCGGGCCTACTCTATCCGCGGCACGGTGGTAAAGGGACTGGGGCTGGGCCGTAAACTGGGCTTTCCTACGGCCAACATAAAATTATCCAACTCGCAGAAGCTGCTGCCGCGGGACGGGGTCTATGCCGCCGGGGCTAGGATAGGGAGAAAAGAATATCAAGGCATGCTCTATATCGGCAGCCGGCTCACTGTCGGAAAGAGCGCCAGGACCATCGAATTCAATGCCTTCGGCGGCAAGCATGACCTCTCCGGAAAGAAGGCCGAGATATTTTTTCATAAATATATCAGGCCGGGAAAGAAATATGATACCGTCGAGGCACTTATAAGGGCTATTAAAGGAGATCAGGAAAAGATAGAAAAATATTTTGGAGAAGCTTATCGTATTGACTTTTAAGGCTGTTATGGTTTATAATTAACACAATAAACGACCTCTCCTGCACCGCTTCGCGGGAGAAGGCATCAGAAAAAAACAGGAGGAACCCACACCATGCCACTGACCATTGAAAAGAAGCAGGAACTGATCGGCAAACATCAGAAACATGAAGGGGATACCGGCAGCCCCGAGGTGCAGGTATCTTTGCTTACCCAGCGGATCAACGATCTGACCGAGCATCTCAAGATCCACAAAAAGGACCACGCCTGCCGGCGGGGGCTATTAAAGATGGTGGGCCAGCGGCGCAGGCTGCTGAACTACCTCTCCAAGCGTCATATGGACCGTTACCGGTCCATAGTGGAAAAGCTGGGACTCAGAAAGTAATTGTTCGGGCTTGATAACCAACAGGGGCGATCGTAATCGCCCCTGATTGGCGTAAACCGGACGGCAAGTAAAACAATTCCCCCGGAAAGCGGGGAAGGCTCTGCAGAGCTGCGGGGCAGGAAGGAAAAAATGGTACAAGTACAGGAACTGGAACTGGGGGGACGCAAACTGATAATCGAGACCGGCCGGATGGCCAAACAGGCCGGCGGTTCGGTGACGGTGCGCTATGGCGACACCGTGGTGCTGGTGACGGCAGTGGGGGCCGATAAGCCCCGGGAGGGGATAGATTTCTTCCCATTGACCGTGGAATACCGGGAGCAGGCCTATGCCGTAGGCAGGATACCGGGCGGCTTCTTCAAGAGGGAGGGCAGGCCCCGGGAAAAGGAGATCCTTTCGGCCCGGCTGATCGACCGGCCGATCCGTCCGCTGTTCCCGCAGGATTTCAGGAATGAAGTGCAGGTCTTTGCGCTGATACTTTCAGCCGACCAGGAAAACGATTCCGACATACTGGGAATGATCGGGGCCTCGGCGGCCCTGTCCATCTCCGATGTCCCCTTCCACGGACCCATCGGATCGGTCAGGGTGGGGCTGATTAACGGCCAGTATGTGATCAACCCCACTTTCCAGCAGCTGCAGGAAAGCCGGCTGGATATCGTCATAGCCGGCAGTAGCGATTCCATTACCATGGTGGAGGCCGGTGCCCGTGAGGTTTCGGAGGACGAGATCGTGGCCGCCATAGAGTTCGGCCACCAGTATATCAAGCAGATCGTGGAGATGCAGGAGGAATTGGTCAAAAAATGCGGCAAACCCAAGCGGGTTGTTACCGCGGCGAAAAAGGACCAGTCCCTGATAGAAAAGGTCAGGGAGCTGACCCTTAACAAGATCCGGGCGGCCAATATCCTGCCGCAAAAGGAGGTTCGCCAGGATGCCATCAAGCACCTGACCGTCGAGACCATCGAATCTTTAAAAGAAACTTATCCGGAATCGGATAAAGCCATCAAGTCGCTGATCGAGGAGATACAGAGCCAGGACCTGAGGGAGAGGATATTGAAGGAAGGCAAACGGGCCGACGGCCGGGGCCTGACAGATATCCGTCCCATAACCTGCGAGGTAGGGGTGCTGCCCCGGACCCACGGCTCGGCCCTGTTCACCCGCGGCGAGACCCAGAGCCTGGCGGTGACCACTCTGGGGACCGCCTCCGACGGGCAACGGATAGAGGATCTGGAGGGCGAATATACCAAAAGCTACATGTTGCATTATAACTTTCCGCCCTTCTCGGTGGGAGAGGTCAAACCCATCCGTGGCCCGGGCCGCCGGGAGATAGGCCACGGAGCGCTGGCCGAGAGGGCAGTGGCTCCCATGATCCCGGCCGAGGACCGTTTTCCCTACACCGTCAGGGTGGTATCGGAAATCCTGGAATCCAACGGCTCCTCCTCGATGGCCTCGGTGTGCGGAGCTTCGCTGTCGCTGATGGACGCCGGGGTGCCCATCAAGTCGCCGGTGGCCGGCATCGCCATGGGGCTGGTTATGGAAAAAGACCAGGTGGCCATTCTCTCCGACATCATGGGCCTGGAGGATCATCTGGGTGACATGGACTTCAAGGTGGCCGGCACCAGGGACGGCATCACTGCCCTGCAGTTAGACATCAAGGTTCAGGGCCTTAACAAGGATATTCTGCAGAAGGCTCTGGCCCAGGCCCATGAGGGGCGGATGCATATCCTGGACATCATGGTCAAGACTCTGGATCAACCGCGAACCGAGCTTTCCGCTTATGCCCCGCGGATCCTCAGCCTGATGATACCGCCGGACAAGATCGGTATGGTCATCGGCCCCGGCGGCAAGAGCATCCGGGCCCTGCAGGAGGAGTTCGGGGTCAAGATAGACATCGATGATGACAACTCCGGGCGGGTCTCCGTCGCCTCGGTGGGCCTGGCCGGGATTGCGGGAGCCGAGGCCTGCTACGAGAAGATCAAGATGATGACTGCCGAGCCGGAGATTGGGAAGATCTACCAGGCCAAGGTGGTCAAGATCATGAATTTCGGAGCCTTCGTGGAATACATGCCAGGCCAGGAAGGGTTGGTCCACATTTCCGAATTAGACAAGAAAAGGGTGGAGAAGGCGGAGGATGTGGTCCAAGAAGGCCAGCAGATAATGGTCAAGCTGATCAAGGTAGATCCCGAGACGGGCAAGGTCAGCCTGTCAAGAAAACAGGCTCTATAAAAAAAAAGCCGAGCATTTTGCTCGGCTTTTTTCCATTTCCTGCAGAAACGGCAAGCTATTGACTGTCGGTGTAATTGATGTTATATTCTAATGAATACATAGAAATTAATATGAAGACCATCTTAACCTTAATATCAGTCGTACTGCTTTTCATCCCGGCGGAAGGGGAGACCCTGACCCAAAAAATATCTTTTCAGGGCGTGATCCCGGTTTTCGAAAAAGCAGGGGAGTACCAAACAATTAAATGCCCCGGCCTGACCAATTACGGCCAGCCCGGCGCACCCTGGCTGCCGGTCAAAACGGTCACTCTTTTACTTCCTCCGCAGGCCAGGGTCAGCTCGGTTAAAATACAGAACAGATACAAAGACCTCCCCGGCAGCTATAATATCCTTCCCGCCCAGCAATGCCTGCCTATTTCGGAAAACACCCCCAAAAATTTTCTAAAAGATTCTCTGATATACCAGTCCAATGCAAGTTATCCGGCCGACCCGCTCACCAGCTGGCATCAGGGGAATTTGGGAGGATACAATCTTTTAAACCTGATCGTCTGCCCCTTCAGCTACCAACCGCTGGACGGCAAGCTGAAAATGCTTCAGGACCTGGATATAATCGTCGAATATGATATCGATTTAGTAAAGACGGCCAATATCACGGGCTATGGCAGCCAATGGGTTTTGAATAATACAGCTAACCCCAACACTTTTATATCCAATTATTCTGCGTTCAGCGGAGTTAAAAGCACCGGATACGATCTGCTGATAATTACCTCGGCCCAGTATGACACCGTCTTTCAACGGTTGGCGCAATGGAAGAACCAAAAGGGCATCCGAACAAAAGTGGCCGTGGTTGACAGCATTTATGCCAATTATCTCGGGCGCGACCAGCAGGAGAAGCTGCGCAATTTCGTCCTGGAGCAGTATGCAAATTACGGCATCAGCCATCTGCTGTTGGGCGGAGATTACGGCATAGTTCCGGCCCGGACCGCCTTTGCCATGCACAGCGGCTACGAGGAACTCACCGGCAAGGTTGGGCTGGACAGTTTGATTTGCGATCTGTATTACAGCGACTTAGACGGAACCTGGGACCTGAACGGCAACGATATCTTCGGAGAGCCAGCTGACAGCGTGGACATGTATCCCGATATCACGGTGGGCCGGGCCTCGGCAGCCAGCCTTGAACAGGCCAGGACTTTCGTTGATAAAGTATTGACCTACGAGAAGAGCCCGCCGGGTGATTACCTGGAACGGGTCTCGTTCTGGGCCTCCTATCTGGACGCCGGCACCGATGCGGCCAAGGGCAAGGATATCATAGATCGCGACTATATGGCTGATTACTTTCGTCCGGTGGAGAAGCTTTATCAATCCGCCGGCAATGAAAGCCCGGCCACTATAATCCAGTCGGTCAACAACGGACTCCATCTGATAAATCACAACGGCCACTCCGGTTTCTATGTGATGCAGGGAGGGAACGGCTGGTTAGACACTATGCTGATGGACACCCTCAACAATCCCGGCCAATGGGGGATCCTGTATTCATTGGGCTGCCAGGCGGCCGGTTTCGATTCCAACAGCATCGCCGAGCATTTCGTGAACAACCCGCAGGGCGGGGGACTGGCTTTTATAGGCAATTCCCGTTACGGCTGGTATTTTCCGGGGTTTCCGGGTTACAGCCCGTCGGATCTTTATGACAATGCCTTTTTTGACCAGCTCCTGATCCAGCAGGCGCCCAGCTTGGGGCAGGCTGTGGGATTCTCCAAGGCCGATATGATCCCTCTGTCGCAGGTCGATGGTTATTTCCGCTGGGTCAACTATAACCTGAATCTGCTGGGCGATCCTACTCTTTCCGTTTGGACATCCGCGCCGGAGAGCCTGCAGATGATCTGCTCCGACAGCATCAATACCGGACCCATTGGGCTTTCGGTGAGTGTGCTAAGGAACAATCAGCCGGCCGGTGATGTTGTTCTTACTTTGTATATCGATTCGGCATACATAAGAGCGATCACCGACCGGGCCGGACAGGCGATGTTGTCGGGCTTTACGGCCATACCGCAAAATGCCGTCCTTACGGCTTGGGCTCCGAACTGCATCCCGCTGCAGAAAAATGTGAAGATAGTCACACCGGGCCCCAGCTTATCATATGCCGGACAAAGGTGGGCCGAGATCTCGGGCAACGGCGACGGCCTGGCCGGTCCTGGCGAATCCGGCACGCTGGAAATATTGATCAGAAATAACGGAACATTATCCTCCGGATTGAATGCCAGGGCTATATTGAGATCAACTGACAGTAACTCGGCAGTGACCGACAGCCTGGCAGACATCTCAGGGCTGCTGCCGGGCGACAGCCTCTGGACGGTTGGCGTTCCGGCGATTGCCATCGACTCATTATGCCACGACGGGGATATCGCCCGGTTCGATCTGGAACTCATCGATTCCACCGGAAATAAATGGTATTACCAAGTCGGGCAGGCGATCTCGGCTCCTACACTGAAATATTTGTATCACATAACCGATGACAGTTCCCTGGGGAATGGCAACGATATCATTGAACCCGGGGAATCGGTTTTCCTATCGGTCTTTTTGAAAAACACTGGCCAGGCGGCTCTAAACCAAGGCACTTTCAGCTTGAGCACCGCCGACCCCTTGATCGATATATTGCAGCCTTCTGACAGCCTGATTTGGCTGGAGCCGGATTCTGGCGCTTCGATTGAATTTATTCTTAAAATAGATTCGCTGGCGCCGGATACAAATTATTTCCCAAGGCTCCTGATCCAGGGCTTATTTGCCGGGGGATATTTTTCCGATTCGCTGATTTTGACGGTGGGGGCGGCAGGGCTTGACGATCAAATAGAGTCGGGCGGCGGCAACTGGCTGGTGTCGGATTCCAGTCATTGGCATATAAGTTCCTATAAATCGAATTCTCCGGTCAACAGCTGGTATTTCGGAGTCGAGCCGGAGGGTCTGGCTCCTTACCGGGCGGTGGATACCCTGCTTAGCCAGCCTTTCCTGATGGGCGAGAATAACCAGCTAAGCTTCTGGCAGTGGTACGATTTCATTCCCGAGTGGGGTTACGGCTTCATAGAATTGTCCGGCTCATTCGGAACCAGTCTGCTGGAGGTCTTGGCCGGGTCCTCCGGGCAGTGGGAAAAACGAACCTATGATCTATCCAAGTACGAGCCGGGCGAAGCCCTGCAATTGAGGTTCATAGCCTATGTGGACAGCGCCGGGCCTGTCATCAAGTCGCAGGGGTGGTTCATCGATGATATCTTTGCAGGCCCGACTCCAGCCGGAGTGGAGATGGAACCTCCGGCGCCGCTTTTTGCCGACAGATTGCTGCCGAACCGGCCCAACCCGTTTGCCGAGTCTACAGTAATATCCTTTCAACTGAAGCAAACATCACCCGTCGAATTATCGGTCTACAATATGCTGGGCCAGAAGGTAAAAAACCTGACTACGGGCATGCTCCAGCCGGGGAACTATAATGCCATCTGGGATGGGAAGGATTTTAATGGGAGGGGTCTCTCCGGGGGTATATATTTTGTTCGCCTTTTGGTATCGGGAAGGTCGCTGGTCCGCCGCATGGTGATGATAAAATGATGATTTTGTATTGACATAAGGCATTTTAGTGAGTATACTTATAAGATAACATCGGGAGTTTTATGCCTACTTACGAATATGAATGTAATTTGTGCGATCACCGTTTTGAACAGTTCCAATCCATAAAGGACAAGCCCTTGAAAAAGTGCCCCAAATGCGGCGGCAAGGTGGAACGTCTGTTGGGCACGGGGGCAGGCCTGTTGTTTAAGGGATCAGGTTTTTACATCACCGATAACCGCAGCAGCGAGTACCGGCGGCAGGCCAAATCTGAAGCCGGCGGCACCCCGGCAAAAGCCGAAAACAAAAGCACCACCAGCGAGGGAGGGAAGAAATGAAAAAATCAGTTTCCATCGTAATGCTTGTTTGCCTGGCTGTCAGCCTGGTTTCGGCCCAGTCCTATAACGGGATCGCAATTCCGTCATACAATAGCATGTTCAACAATAATTTTATGGACATGAGCCGGCTTTCTATGAACCAGAGTTTTTCTATGAGCTATTTAAGTTCCAGCCGTGGCAGCCTGCTGTCCAACCTCTACCGCAACTCGCTCAGTTACCGGATAACCGACAATCTGGAGATGAACCTGGATCTGGCCTATCGTTTTACCCCGAATCAGTTTAACAGCCTGTCATCTTTGCAGAGCGGCAATACTAATCAGGGAATGTTCCTGCCATCGTTCGGCATGAAATACCAACCCAACAAGAGTTTCCTGATAGAATTCCAGTATAACCAGGTGGATCCTTACTCATACAATGCCTATCCCTGGAACCGGCAGTTTTAAAAAACAAGCTTTTGGGTTATTTATTAGAAGGAGTATTGTAGCGGAAAATTCAAGGTAAGCAATCACTATTTAACCGGAAAGCTTTTACGAGGCTGTCATGATACGATACCTAAGCCGTCTGTTTTTTGCCCTGTTTGTTTTTATAACCGCCAACAATACTTTGGCGGAAGTGTATCCCCTGGCCGGAAGTACTGCCATGTCATTCCTCAAGATCGGAGCCGGGGCCAGGACCGCTGGAATGGCCGAAGCCGGGATCGCCCTGGTAGATGACGCCACGGCCTGCTACTGGAATCCGGCCCGCCTGGCCCAGATGCCCCGGAAGAACTCGTTCCATTTCCAGCATAACGTCTGGATAGCCGAGACCTCGGTGGACGAGATATATTACGCCACCGGATTCGGCAAACACCGCCTGGGGCTGGGCGGACGGTTGCTGTCGGCCGGCGATATTCCCCTCCGGGAGGACATTCCCAGCCTGGAGCCGGTAGATTACTACAACGCTTATGATTTCTTCGGCAGCCTGTCGTATGCCTTTGTACCATCGTCGCTGTTGTCCGTAGGGGTGTCCTACCGGCGGCTGTATGAAAAAATATACCTGAACTCGGCTTACGGACACAGCCTTCAGGCCGGGCTTAATTTCAATCTCCTTAAGGGAGATCTTTCTCTGGCCGGCACGGCCGACAATATCGGGCCCAGGATGCAGATGGCCGGCAACCTTTTTAAGCAGCCTACCACCTTCAAACTGGGAACAGCCTATAAACTGCCGTGGATCGTTTATAACGGCAGATTCACTGCGGCGACCGACGTTGCCAAGCCGATCGATGGAGGGTGGCAGTCCAGATGGGGCGGCGAGTTTTTATGGAGGGATCAACTGGCCCTCCGGATGGGATATAAGACCGGCCACGATACCGAGACCTACAGCCTGGGCATGGGTTGCCGGTGGCGCAGCTACGATTTTGACTATGCCTTCGTTCCCAGCCTTTATGACCTTGGCACCTCCCACCGGTTTTCTCTGGGCATTGGATTTTGAGAATAAAAACAAAATCGTTTCTGCCGGCTGTCTTAATGCTTTGTGGTTCTGCTGCTGTTCTGAACGGCCAAACATTAGAAAAGACCGGGTTTCCCGATAGGTGGCTGGGAAGGGACAAGTTGGCTCATTTTGCCGTAAGCCTGGCGGCTGTGGGTTTTGCCAATCACTGGCTGGAGGCTGAAAGTGCCGAGACTCCGGTTCGGGCCAGAAACACTGCGGTTGCCTTTTCACTTTCACTGGGGATGGTCAAGGAATTACATGATGGAGCCCAAAAGGGAAATCGTTTCAGCATCAAGGATCTGGCCGCTGATATTCTGGGTGCGGCTGTAGGGACTGTTCTGTTTACAATTAATTGATTAATACAAAGCAGCAGGTTTTGACAATGGGTTTGGAAGGCAATCTACAGGATTTCGATCTATCCGATATTCTGCAGCTGATCCAGATGGGCAAAAAGACCGGGTCCCTGGAGGTTGAAGCGGGAAAAGACGCCGGAAGCATTTTCTTCAACGAGGGGGCCGCTGTCCATGCCACGGCGACCGATATCAGGGGCGACGAAGCGGTTAACCGAATTCTGCGCTGGCGGCAGGGTTCCTTTGCCTTCAAAGCCGATGTAACCACCGACCAGCACAGCATCAAGGCTCCGTTGCAGCATCTGGTGCTGGAGGCTGCCCGCCAGATCGACGAGTGGCAGGACATCCAGAAACTGCTTCCCAATCTGGACCTGGTTCTGGCTATCGAGGAGAACCCGGCGGCCGGGACCGAGGACATCAAGCTGGAGCCGGCCGAATGGCGGGTGCTGGCGCTGGTGGACGGGACACGCAGCATCAGTCAGATGATCAAAGAGAGCCATATGGGCGACTTCGAAACCTGCAAGGTCCTTTATGGGCTGGTGTCTTCCGGCCTGCTCAAGCAGGTGGCCAAGCCCAAGCCGGTCGAGCTGCCCCCGCCGCTGAAACCGGTCCAGCCGGTGGCTGCCAAACCCCAGCCCAAACCGGAACCGCCCAAGCCACCGGAGCCCGAGAAAAAGGGCATACTGGGCGGCCTTTTCGGCAAGAAAAAATAGCACCGAAGATAAACTCTTCGGTGTTTTGCAATAACTGAAATAAAATCATTATGAATAAACTGGTAGTTTTGGCATCAGCCCTGATTGCTCTATCGGCTGTCAATTCCCCGGCCCGGGATACTAAAATATCCCGCCAGCTGCAGCACAAGATGGATCTGTCCGGCGTTTCGGATATCCATCTGTGCTGGGTCTTGTTTGCCGATAAGGATCTGTCCAAAAGTTTCCCCAGCCTTGAGGCCCCTGCCGCAAAAAGGCGGGCCAAGATCGGCCGGGAGCTGTCGTACGGCGATCTGCCGGTCAGCAGCGAATACCTTGACAGGGTCCGGCGGTCCGGCGCGGAGATCCGGGTGATCAGCCCCTGGCTGAACGCGGTCAGCATCAAGGCCACTGCCGGGCAGCTTTCGCACATCGCGGGCCTCAAAGGGGTAAAAAGTCTGGAGGAGGTGGCGGTTTACAAGCGGCCGTTAAAAATCGAGGAACTTCCGGTTCTTCAAAGCAAGGAAGCGCCTTCTCTGGATTATGGCTCCTCGCTGGACCAGATAAAGATGATGAAGGTTGACCAGTTGCACCAGAAGGGGTATTCCGGAAGCGGGGTGCGGCTGACCATCATCGATACCGGTTTCGATCGTTGGCACGAATCACTACTAAGGACCCGGGTTATTGCCGAAAGGGATTTCCAGCGGATTTTAGCCGGGGGCGAGCCCGATACCATCACCTCATTCGAACCGCTACAGGATAGTTCATATAGCCAGACCTGGCATGGCACAGGGATGCTCTCTATCGCCGGGGGCTATAAAAGCGGACAACTGATAGGCAGCGCCTATAATGCCGATTTCATTCTGGCCAAGACCGAGATGATTTCGGGGGACGACTTCTATCAGGAGGAGGACTGGTGGATAGCTGCTTTGCAGTGGGCTTCCGACAGTATCGGCACTGATATCGTTTCCAGTTCGCTGGGCTACCGATACTGGTCCGACTCTTCCCAGTATAATTACGGTTATGACCAGATGGACGGAGATCAGGCCCGCTGCTCCAGGGCCGCCGACAGCGCCGCCAGCCGGGGGGTGCTGATCCTTAATGCTTTGGGTAATATCAGGAATAATTCCCGGCCCGATACCAGTTTGGTGGCTCCAGCCGATGCCGACAGCATTATAGCGGTGGGCGGCGCTTGGGCCAGTACCGGGGACTGGTCCACCGGTGCGGTTACCGGGCCGCCAGCCGACAGCCTGAGGATATTGCCTGCCGGTAGGTCCGATTCGGCGGCAATTCGAAGAATAAAGCCCGATATAGCTTCATGCTGGCAGAATTATTATGCCTATAACGAGCCGGATGGGGAAGGGGATTTCAACCGTTATGCCAGTTCCGTCGGCACCTCGGGGGCCACTGCCCTGACCGCCGGACTGTGTGCCCTGCTGCTGGAGGCCCATCCCTCCTGGGGACCGCAGGATGTCATTAAAGCCTTAAAATACAGCGGCAGCAACCGTAGCACCGTGGAAGCTTTTTTTACGGTTCCGGAATCTTTGGATATAACCCTGGGGAGCGATCCCGCTTATAACCCGGGTTTTGCTGACATCGCTACCGGGCATAAGTATTACACCAGCGGCGGGGTCGTTTACGATCTCTATGATGTTTATCGCATCGGGTGGGGTGTGCCGGACGGGATCAAAGCCCTTAATTACACCTCTCCGGAAGTTGTTCTGGCTGAAGAGGATCAGCTGAGGATCCTTATCCCAACCCGGTAAAAAGCAGCGATGGCGGGATTTATCTGCCTTTCTTTTTGATCAGGGATTCCTACGGCGTTGCCATCAGGTTATATTCTCTCGATGGCAGGATGGTTCGCAAACTGGACCTGGGGGAGAGGCTGGCCGGGTCATATCCCAGCCAGATAAATATCATCAAAAACCGCACCGGTTCGCAGCACCCTGCCTTTTGGGATCTCAAGGATGACCGGGGGCAGCCTGTAGCCAGTGGTCTGTACATTGCCCTGATGACCACCGGCTGGAACCAGTCGTCCAAAAAGATCATGGTTTTGAGGTAGACTTTCCTTATTTAAAATCTTGACATACGGGTGAAAATAAAATATAATTGATAATCTTTAAATACTCCAGCGTAGTCCGCCTCAGGCGGATAGAACTCCCGGCTGTTAATCCGCCAGAGGCGGATTGTTGTTGGTTCAATGAAAATTAAATACTCCAGCGTAGCTCAATGGTAGAGCTCCCGGCTGTTAACCGGGTTGTTGTAGGTTCGAGCCCTACCGCTGGAGCCAGAAATCTTCAGCCACATGAAAATGGGGCTTTTGTTTTATGGGCCATGTTTATATAATAAAAAGCCAAACAACCGGCAAAACCTACATCGGGCAGACAGCGGACGTGGGGAAACGTCTGGCTTATCACAATGACCAAGGAAACAGATTAACACTGCATACCAAGCGCAATCCGGGGCCTTGGATGCTGATATATAGCGAAGAGTATGAAACCAGATCGGAGGCTATAAAAAGGGAGAAATTCCTTAAAAGCGGTAAAGGGCGGGCATTTCTTAAAACAATTTTTGCATCCGGCAGTTAATCCGCCTCGGGCGGATTGTTGTAGGTTCTCCGCCTATGGCGGACTACCGCTGGAGCTGGAGAATCTTGCCACATAACTATTATGTGGCTTTTTTGTTAAATTTCAACTTGACTATACATAATTATTCGGGTATCATATTGGTCATACACAAGTTAATGCCTTAATAGTATGGGAGATTTATGATGAAAACAACGCCATCATTGCCGGCCGTCGTTCATATCTCCGATAGTTGTCGATTTCAGTCGAGCCCAATCCGTTCGTCAAGCCTTGACCATCAAAGCCCCAAGCATGGTTCAGGCAGTATAAAATAAAGCCGAGATTTTAAAATCTCGGCTTTATGTTTGGTCCTCAAAACTTCAACCATTAACCCAAAAGCAGGACGATCATGAAAGCAGTCAAGAAGAAGCTGTTCGTACTGGATACCAACGTGATCCTGTACGATCACACCTGTATCAATCATTTTGAGGAACATGACATCGTCATCCCCATCGTGGTGCTGGAGGAGCTGGACAAGTTCAAGAAGGGCAGCGACCTGATCAACTTTGAGGCCCGGGAATTCATCCGTGAGTTGGACAAGCTGGCCGGGGACCAGCTGTTCACCAAGGGGGTTTCACTGGGCAAGGGAAAAGGAAGATTGTATGTGGAGGTGGAGGACCCCCATTCCGAGCTGATCTACCACGCCTTTACCGCCAACAAGGCCGACCACCGGATACTGGCCCTGGCCGACCAATTCTGCAAGACCCTTAAAGGGCGCCAGGTTATAATCGTCAGCAAGGACATCAACCTGCGGATGAAGGCCAAATCGCTGGGAATCCCGGCCGAGGATTACGAGACCGGCAAGATACAGCATGTGGACAAGCTCTATGCCGGGGCTCAGATACTGGAAGATCTGGATAAAGCTATCATAAGCAGGTTCTACGAAGAACCTTACAGTGTGGCGATATCGGACCTTCCCAAGATGGAAACACCGGTGCCTAACCAATATTTCGTCTTCAAGAACAACAGTTCCAGCGTGCTGTGCCGTTTCAATGCCGAGAAAAAGGCCATGGAGCGGGTGGTCAAGCGCCACGCCTACGGTATAGAGCCCCGCAACGCCGAACAGACCATCACCCTGGACGCCCTGATGCAGCCGGAGATCCAGCTGGTGGCCATCACCGGGAAGGCCGGCACCGGGAAGACCCTGCTGGCTCTGGCGGCTGCCCTGGAACAGCGACGACAGTTCCACCAGATCTATCTGGCCCGGCCGGTGGTTTCCCTGGCCAACCGGGATATCGGGTTCCTGCCGGGGGATATCAAATCCAAGATAGATCCCTACATGGAGCCGCTATGGGACAACCTGGCGGTGATCAAGCACCGCTTCTCGCCTGAGAGCAAGGAACACAACAAGATAAACGACATGATCCAGAACGAGAAGCTGGTGATCTCGGCCCTGGCCTTCATCCGGGGCCGCAGCCTCTCCAACATCTTCTTCATCGTGGACGAGGCCCAGAACCTGACGCCTCTGGAGGTCAAGACCATCATCACCCGGGCGGGGGAGGGGGCCAAGGTCATTTTCACCGGGGATATCTATCAGATAGATTCGCCCTACCTGGACAGCCAGTCCAACGGACTGACCTACTTGGTAGACCGGATGAAGGGACAACAATTGTTTGCCCACGTCAACCTGCTCAAGGGGGAGCGGAGCCATCTGGCCGAGCTGGCCAGCGACCTGCTGTAAGGAACATAGAACGCTGGTTTTTAGGATCAAGACTGATTTTCGCAGATCTTCCTGTCAGCCTTGTAAACATAAGCCCCGCTGATAACAGCGGGGCTTAATAAATCCTGACCGGTCAGTCTATGTACACCTCGACCCTTTGGCCGTCCTCGTCATCCTCCACATTGACCAGTTGATACCGTCCGTTTACTGCCAGCTCGTCGAACAGCTGTTCGATGTTCTCCAGGCTCTCGGCATCCAGCTTGATCCCCTTGGCCTCCATCTGGGCCTTGGCCTCCTCCGGCATCATCACCTGGAATTTCCCCCCCAGCTTACCGGCTATCTTCAAAATGCTCAGCGGCACCGTCACCCGCACCTTGGGCTTTTCGGAATCCTTATCGAACACCCGGACCTTAAGCCAATGGGCCTTGCCCTGCGAGGCGGGGGAGTCCATGGCGGCCAACAGTTTGGCGGCCTCCTCGGCGGTTATCTTCTTATCCTCGACCATCTTGAGGATCCGCAGTCTTTCCTCTGACATGATAATATCCTCCTTTTTGATTGTCGGGGCACGGCCTGCCATGCCCTTACGGTTATTTTACAGGTCCTTCAGCCTCCGGGCGGCTTCCTCGGCGCTCATCTGGCCGTCCTCCACCGCCTTCAATATCTGGGCCCGGGACTGGCTGTCGCCTTCGTCCTGCAGAACGGTGATCTTGTTCTTTTTCCCCCTGCGCCAGGCCAGGGTGTCGATGATCTTCATGATGCCCCAGGCGATCAGCAGTATGGGCCAGTCTCTGCTGAAAGAAAACTGGTAGCCGAGCACTCCGTAGTTGGAAAGCAGCAGGAATGCCCCCAGGGCCAGCCAGAACAATCCCCACAACAGTTTGCGGGGACGGTTTTCGTAAAAACAAAACATTTCTTTCTCCTTGTTTATATTGGTTTAGGTTAACGATTCTATCAGGTCGGAAAGGCCGATCAATATGAATACTACCGGCCAATCCCTGGCAAAGGATATTTGGTAGGCGATTATCCCGTAGTTGGAGAGGAGGAGGACGGCCCCGACGGCCACCCAGAACAATCCCCAGATGATGCGTTTGGCGGTCTTTTTCATTTAGCTATCCTTCTATAGAATGTTAATTGATCTCTATGTCGCCGCTGACGGTCTTCACCTTCAAGCTGCCCTGGCCGTCGCCCAGCTTGCCGGACAGGCTGCGGCTGCTCTGGCGCGATCCGGCCAACTCCAGGCCGCAGTCTATGTCGCCGCTGACGGTGCCGGCCTCGATCATTGCTGAAGAACCTTTCTCCAGCCCGAGGGACACATCACCGGAGACCGTGGCGATGGCCGAATCGTTGACCCCGCTCAGCGGGCCCTGGAACCGGACGTCGCCGCTGGTGCTGTTGATCTTGATCTCGCCGGGCTTCTCGGCTTTTATATCGATACCCCCGCTGACCGTCTGACCCTGGACATTGCCCGATAGGGATGCGCTGACATCTCCGCTTACCGTCTGAAAGGCAATTTCTCCCTCGGCTCCGGACATCTGGATATCCCCGCTGGCGGTATTGATCTTTATTTTGGCTTTCTGGCAGCCATTCAGCCCGACCTCGCCGGAGGCCGATGACAGAATAAGCTCGCCAATGCAATCCGAAACGGAGATGTCCCCTGAAGCAGTATTGAGCCTGGCCCCTTTATGCAGGCCGCTTACGGTGATGTCGCCGCTGGCCGAGGATATCTCGGCCGTGATATGCCGGGGCATCTCTATGGTGAAGTCAACCTTGGTCCGGCGTTTTTTGGTCCAGGGGGGGCCGTCCAACTTTATACGAAGGGTGCCGGAATCGTTTTCGGTGGTGATGTCCAGGGATCTCAGTTTTTCCTCGGCCTCATCCTGCTCCTCGGCCCAGACTTGGATATCGGCCCTGATGTTGATCTGGTCCCCGTCGGTCCCGGTGATCTCGAAATCGCTGCGGGGCTGGGAGACCGACAGGATAGTGACACCCTGGGCCGGGACGGTGATCACCTTTTCCTCCTCGGCTTTTTCCGAGCCGCGCAAGTCATCCATTTCGATATGAATATCCTTCAAACCTTTCAAGCCTTTTAGCCCCTGCAGTCCTTCTTTGACCCCGGCCATGGCCTCGGCCACTATCCTGCCGGGATTGATATGGTGGATATTGTCGCGCAGGATGTCCATCTCCTCTTTTAACTGACTGTGGTCGATGTTGAGGTCCTTGAAGGCATGACGATGCCGGCTGCCGCCCAGGGCGGAAAGCAGGGAGTTTGCTTCCTGGGAACTGATCTTGCCGTCCTCCAGCATCTTAAGTATCTTGACGGTTTCCTGTGACATTATCATTCTCCTTGTTGGTTGTTTTTCAGCATTTCGGCCGCCTGGGAGGCGGTTATTTTTCCGGATTCCAGCGCATCCAGTACCTCGGCGGAGGTCATTTTTTTAGCTTCCTGTTCCGAGAGGGCCCGGATAACCTCGTCCAGCTTATTTCGTACGGTAGGATAGGAAATGCCCATCCGGCTCTCCACTTCCTTGATGTTGCCCCGCGACAGCACGAAGGTTCTGATGAAATCATAATGCCCGTCGCTCAGGTTCCCCAGGGGTGAGAGGTGAAACTCGCCCCTGACTGCGGTGTCGCAGTCAGGGCATTTGAATTCCGATACGTAAAGGTTTCCGCCGCAGGCCGGGCAGGCATTGGGTATTTGCTTGATCATTTTATATTAATCCTTATTTGAATTTTACAATCAATAGTAGAGGGGGGTCAATGAATCGAGCCGGCGATCAAGAACGGGGGCAGGGGAGACATGTTTGGCAGTCACGATCCTGCTTACCTGACCTTTCTCGGTGGAACCGGTATTTAAACCGGTGCCTGATGTGCCATGCAGCAATACAACTCCGGCCCAGATTATAATTACGG
>JAHJLF010000089.1 GCA_018821925.1 Candidatus Edwardsbacteria bacterium | reverse complement strand
ATTATTCCAATAAATAATATTCTTAATACTGTACGCATTTTGCTCATTTGTTTTATAATTCTATTGAAATAATATCCAAACTTACCAAGGAAAGGCAGAAGGTTTAAAACCCGCCCCTACGCAATAGACAAAACCCTGGACAACAAACCATTGTCTATTATTTCGTTCGATACGAAATAATAGATCGGGTATGGGGGCGGTTGGCGGCATTGGGCAATGAAAATAATATAAAAAATCGGTCGGGCTTAAAACCTGTTAACGTTCTACCATTAATAACCGTTAGCTCAATCGCCCCCAGGACTTCTCTTTGTTACTTTCTCTTGGTCACAAGAGAAAGTAACGACACGCGAAGCAAGGCACGCCAAGACACCCCTCCAAACCTCCCCTTATTAGGGGAGACAAGAACCCATCATTAACTGTATAAGAATATTACAAAATAACAACCGCCGTCAAGCTTTTTTATAAGCAAAATAGCAGAGAGCCGGAGTCTTAAGACTCCGGCTCTCTGCTATTAACTGATAACTATCAACTAATAACCAAAGCTACATTCCAGCCACCCGGTAATCCCTGATCTTGGCGCTTTCCTGCAGGCTCTGGTACCAGTTTTGAATGGCCTCGTTCTGTTTTCTCTGCATCAGCTCCTGCTCCAGCTTTCCGGCCTCCTGGCTGAACAGCTCCTGGTTGATGGGATTGTGGCTGTCCACCCGGATGATGTAGACCGCCTGGTCGGTGGCCACCGGACCCGACACCGTCCCCGGGGCCATGCCGAATGCGGCGGCGAAGAACTCGTTCTGGTTCCCCACGTTGGGCACGAAGTCAGCCCGGCTGAATTCGCCGGTGGTCTCCAGCTTGGCATTGGCGGCCTTGGCCGCCTTCTCCAAGTCGCCGGGTTTTGCGATCTGGGAACGCAGGCTCTGGGCCATGGCCTTGGCTTCGGCTTTGGCCATCTCCATCAATATCTTGGACTTTATCAACTGCTCCACCTCGGCCAGCGGCTTGATGCCCTTCTTCTGGCGGTCCAGTATCCTGGCCACCACATAGCTCTGGCCATTGTCCAGCACCGGGCTGACGCTGCCCTTGCCCTCGTCGAAGGCAAAATTAACCAGTTCCGGCATGGAGCCCAGCCGGGGCACATAAAAACCCCTGCCGAAAAAGCCGGTCTTTACGATCTCCAATCCCTGCTCGGCGGCCGCCTTTTCAAATCCCATCTCCTTGATGGCATCGTTGAAGATATCGGATTTGATCCGCAAATCGGCCAAGGTCTCCTCGCTGGCCTTGATACGAAGCAGGATGTGCCGGGCCCGGACCATGGGCTGGCCCTGCTCGGTCTTCTTCTCTTCCACCTTGACTATATGCCACCCGAACTGGGTCTGGAAGGGCTGGGATATCTTCCCCGGCGCCATTTCAAAAGCCAGCTTCTCGAATTCGGGGATCATCTGTCCCTTGCCGAAGAAACCCAGATCCCCGCCCTTCTCGGTCGATCCCGGATCTTCGGAGTAGGTCATGGCCAGTTCGGCGAAATCGGCCCCCGGGGTCCTGGCCTCCTGATATATCTCCTCTATCCGGTCCTTGACGGCCTGGAGGTCCTTTTCGGTGGGGCTCTGGGCAAAGGCCACGAACTCCAGGTTGGCCCTCTCCGGAGCATCATATTCTGACCGGTGCTCCTGGTAATATCCGGCGATCCGGTCCTGGGATATCTCCTGATTGGGATTATAAAAAGCCCCCAACGGGATGGCTATATAGCTGGCCCTGACCCGGTCGAATTTGTCAATGAAGGCTTCCTTGAGCTCCTGGTCGGTGACCCTGATGCCGGCCACCAGCTGCAGCCTTAGTTTTTGCAGGGGCAGCTGCTTTTTGATCTGGCTCTCGTAATCCAGCAGCCAGGGCATGCTCTGGGGCTGGCTGATAAAGGCGTGGTATTTCTGGATGTCGAAAACCCCGTTGGTCATCAGGTTCTCGTTGGTCCTAAGCTCCTGGGGCGGGCTGTTCCTGATGATGCTGACCACTTCTTCGTCAAAGGTTTTTATCCCCAGCTTGCGGTAGGCCTGCTGCAACAGCATCTCCTCCACCATGGACTGCCAGGTCTGGTTCTCTATCTGCTTGGCGGTGGCCTCATCCGGCTCGCCGTCCGACTGCTGGCGGTAGTTCTGCAGGTTCTGCCGGTATATCTCCTGATATTGACGCAGGCTGATGGACTGTCCGTCAACCTCGCCCACGACGCCCTGGGCCAGCTTGCTCTGGCTCTTGCCCAGGTTCCCTCCGGTTCCGGTAATGATGAACCCGAAGCCCACCACCATGGCCACGGCCACGATCCACATAATTACCTTCATCTGGCTGCGCATAGCCTTCAGTATCATATCTGCTAATCTCCCTGTTTTATTCCTGATTGTTTAAATTAACTTATCGCTTGTTTGATAGTTTGGCTATCGCCGATCCTCATCCCGCCTGGTAAAATGCCAGGTAGCCCTGATAGCTGACATAGATGTCGGCCACCGAGACCACCTCGAAAGGCGAATGCAGGGACATCACCGCCGGGCCGCAGTCCAGCACCTCCATCCCCAGCTTGGCCAGGAATTTGGCCACCGTGCCGCCGCCGCCCTCGTCCACCTTGCCCATGGCCCCGCACTGCCAGGGAATGTTGTTATCGTTGAATATCTTCCTGACCCAGCCTACGAACTCGGCGTTGGCGTCGCTGGCCCCGTTCTTTCCGCCGTGACCGGTGTATTTGACCATCATCAGGCCGTAGCCCGCCCGCCCGGCGTTGGACATCTCGTGCACCCCCTTGAAGTTGGGCTCCACCGCGGCATTGGTGTCGGCCGAGAGCACCCTGGTGTTGGACAGGCATCTCCTAAGGGCCGCCTCGGAATAATCCGGTTTGCTCAGGGCCATCAGGTCGCCCAAAAAATTCCACAGGAACATAGCCTGCATCCCCGTGTTTCCCTCGGAGCCGATCTCCTCCTTGTCCACGCAGGCCGCCACCACAGTCTTCTTGGGATCCTTGACGTCGAAGATGGCCCGGGCCGAGGTATAACTGCAGATTCGGTCATCATGGCCGTAGCCCCCCAGGAAACTCCTGTCGAAGCCAATGAAGCGGGATTTGATCAGCGGCACCACCTCGATCTCGGAGCTGATCAGGTCCTCCTCGTCCATCCCGTATTTTTTATTCAGGTGCTCCAGCACCGCCAGCTTGACCCGGCTCTTGGCCTCAGCGTCATCCACCGGTATCCCGCCGCACAGCACCACCAGCTCCTCGCCCTTGATGGTCTCCCCGGACTTGCGGTCGGCCTGATCTTTTTTATTGAGATGGGGCAGGATGTCGGTGATCACGAAACAGGGGTCGTCATCATCGTGGCCGATGGCCAGGTCCACCTCCCGGCCGTCCCGCAGTATCACCTTGCCGTACAGCCCCAGCGGTATGTTCACCCACTGGTATTTCTTGACCCCGCCGTAATATTGGGTGCGCAGCAGGGCCTGCCCCAGTTCGTCATCCTGATACAGCGGCTTCTGCTTAAGGTCCAGCCGGGGCACGTCCAGATGGGAGGCCACCAGATTGGCGCCGTTCTCCAGCGGATCCTGTCCCAGCACCGCCAGGAAAATATTCTTATGGCGGTTGATGGCATAAACCTTCTGCCCGGCCTTCCAGGATTTGACCTTTTCCACCGGCAGGAAACCCTGCTGCTCGGCCAGCTCCTTCAGGCGGTCCACCGCCAGCCTTTCGGTGCGGCCGGCATCCAGGAACCCGGCGTAGTCCTTGGCAAAACCGAAATACCTCTCCCGCAATTTGGCATCGGCCCGCTCCCAGACGCTTTTATTCTCCAGCATCAGTTTGCTGCTATCGTTGGACATTACTCGGCCCCCATTTATATTGAGTTATTGATTATTTCTTGTCTGCGACCTTCTCCAGTTTGACCTCCGCCCACTGGGCCAGCATCTGTCCGGCCTTGTTGGCTGCCAAGCGATCCTTGAGGTCGTCCATCCTCTCCGGATTTTTCTGCAATACCTTTCTGATCTCGGCCGGATCGGTGCGGTTATGCCGGGCCCAGTCCTCTATGGCCTCTTCAATCTCGTTAGGCTCGGCCTGTATGTTCTCGGCCTTGACCACCTGGGACAGAAACAGATCCTCTTTTATCTTCCATTCGGCGGCCGGCTTATACTGGGCCAGCATCTTCTCCTGGTCCCAGCCGCATTCCGGACAGTCCTTTTTATCGGGATGGTTGTGCTGGCGCAGGTGCCTTTCCTTGGCCTCGGCCACCATGTTTTCGGTCTGCTCCTTTACCAGCGATTCCGGAAGCTCCACCGGATTCTCGTCTATCAGGGCGTTGACCGCCTGGATCCGCACCCCCTCCATGGCCTCGGATTCGGCCCGGGCAATCATACCTGATTTGATCTTCTCCCGGAGTTCCCCTATGGTCTGGTACTCGCTGACCTTCTTGGCGAAATCGTCGTTCAGCTCCGGCTGTTTCTTCTCCTTGACCTCCTTGACCGTCACCTGGAAGACCACCGTCTTGCCGGCCAGCTCCTGGGCCTGGTAGTCATCCTTGTACTGGACCGAGATCTCCTTGACATCGCCGGCCTTGACCCCTGTCAGGTTGTCGTTGAACTCCGGCAGCACCTGGGCCGCCCCCAGGTCGATGGTATAATTCTCACCCTTGGATTTCTCTGGGTCCTCCACCCCCGAGATGGGCTTGAAATCGATGATCACCCGGTCGCCCTTGGCCGAAGCCCTGTCCACGGTGTTGTATTCGGCGTAGATGTTCTGCAGAAATTCGATCTCCCGGGCCACGTCTTCATCGGTGACTTCGCGTAAACGCTTGGCCGCCGAAAGGCCTTTATATTTTTTGAGGGTTACGGTCGGCAGGACCTCAAAGGTGGCTTTGAATTTCAGTACTTTGTCTCCGGTGATGTCCATGTCCGAGATCACCGCCCGGTTGACCGGCACCAGCTTGTTCTCCAACAGCGCCTTTTCGTATGACTCCGGCACCAAGCGCTCGATGGCCTCGGCCTCGATGCCCTTGCCGAACCTGGCCTCCAGCACCGTCCGGGGCACCTTGCCGGGACGGAAGCCCGGTATCTTGGCTTTCCTGCCGTATTCCTGATACAGTTCCTCGATGGCCTCATTCAACTGCTGGCTGGGCACTTCTATCTCGAATATCCTCTGCCAGGATTTGGGTTCTTTGATCTCGACTTTCAAAACAGCTCCTTAGATTTGTATATTGAATTTATTAAGTTTTTTTATTCACAATGTGAAAGAATATAAAATACGTTAAACCTCTTAAATAATTTTAACATTTATACCAATAGCCATAGGCCTCTGCTCTTTAGTTGGTGCGAAGGGGGGGATTTGAACCCCCACGCCTTGCGGCACCAGATCCTAAGTCTGGCGCGTCTGCCAGTTCCGCCACCCTCGCTGGATATTATTGATATAAAAGATGATTATAACAGATAAAAATTATACCGTCAAGATAAACGGCTGGCGGTCAAGGGGCTATAAAATTCTTGCCAGTATTTATAATATTCCCTAATATCCCGAACTGCCGGATCTGGGTATGTGGATCTTCAGATCCGGAAGGGCCTTCAGGTTTATCCGGAATTCGTATGACCAATAGACCCCGCTGCGGGTGCTGCTGAACCTGGCCTCCCAGCAGTGCAGGTCACGATAGACGGAGTAGCTCTCGGACACCATCTCCCCGGCCTTAATACTGTAATACTTGCCGTAGCTGACCTTCCAGTTCTTGGTAATGTCAAAGTTCAATGTCCCCTGCAGATTGGCGTTGTCGTAATAGCGGCTCCAGTTCTGGTCGTAGCCCAGATTGAACGACCAGGGAAGTCCGTTCTTGACCTTGGGCGGCGCTTCCCTAATGGTCAGACTGTCGGCTTTAAGTGAATCTGCTGTCAGGGTATCAATGAAGGCCTCATCCTGGGATAAAACAATCGAGGTATCCCGCCCGACGGAATCGGGCAGAATCTCTTTTTTGCCCAGCCAGGTCCCGGAGAACCTCAGACCCATATACAGGCTGGTGTTATCGGACCGCCGCAGGTAGGGGTCGTAATAGGAACTCAGGCGGCAGTCGAAATATCGGTTGCCGGGAAGCAGGCTGCTGTTGAAGCTGATGTTGGACCATTTTTTATCGGCATTCAGATAGTTGTAGCTGGCCCCCAGCGAGGCCGAAGCCAGGTCCAACTTGGCCATCTCCTTGCCCTTGGGGTATCTGGTCTGGAAAGTATTGTTCAGCGACAGGCTCATTGAGCTCTGACGGGACATCCCTCCGATGGAGCCGAAGGTCTGGAACCGGGACTGGTTGATCTCCGGGGCGTAGGAATAGGACAGGCTGGGCTGGAGCACGTGCCGGAAGCCCTGCAAAGGGCCGATCTTCAGGGGCAGGATGCCATACATGGTGGTGGCGGCCGAAATGCCGCCGGAATAAAGCCAGCGCCAGGCATTGCGTTCTCCGTAGATATCCCGGTCGAACCAGGTGCCCCTCAGGGTCACCCGCGGGTTCAGGCTGATCCACCGGAGAAGCTTGATATTGGAGCCCAGCTCGGCCCGGTTATCCCAGCCCTCCCGCCGGCTGACGCTCAGGGAATCGCTGTTCCTCTGCACCAGGGCCAGGCTGTTGCCGGATATGTTGAGCGCTCCCGGTATCAGTTCCTTCTGGTACAGGCTGAAGGAAACCTCCGGTAGCCGGCTAGAGGTGGTCTGGAGATCCAGATTGTCGTAATGGTCCAGGGCCGCCCGCATTGATGCCCGGCTCCAGGAATGATTGAAAGAAAAATAGGAATGAAGGTTCCGATCCAGCCTTTCCTCCAGGGATTCGGAGAAATCCCGGCTATAGGATTTGTCGCTGACGAAATTACCGTTGCCGGAGATAGAGGTCCTTCTTCCCAGGCTTTGCTGATAGAGACCGTTCAGGGTCCACCTTTTGCGGAGCGGGGCCTTGTCCTCCAGGTAGGAAAAATTAAGGTTGGAGGAAATTTTTCCCGGCCGGATGTAGCGGGCCTCGAAATTGCCCCGCCAGCCCACCTTCTCCAGCATGTCCACCGCCACCATGGCGTCGGCCTGGTCGCTGATCACCTGATAATAGGCGATGTTCTTGGCGAAAACCCCTTCGTAAGCGCTGGACCCGAAACGCGGCATCATGAAGCCGGAGTGCCGGTCCCTTCTTAAAGGAAAGAACCAAAAGGGTATGGCCAGCACCGGAACATCGCTGAAGCACAGCACCACCGGCTGGGTTATTATCTTGTCGTCCAGGTAGATCTTCATCCGTCGGGACCAGAAATAATAATGAGGGGTATCGGCGTCGCAGGTGGTGTATTTTCCGTAATCAACATTCAGGGTGCGCTCCTCCACCTGGCGGATCTTCCTCCCCCAGTAGCGACCCCGGTCGAACTTGGTCCGGCCGTTGTATATCCAGCCCCTCCGGGCCTTGAAATCGTACACCATCCGGTCGCCGTAGATGGAATCGCTGCGGTCGTAAAGCACCGGGTCCTTCCGCACCGTCAGGGTCTGCCGCTTGGTGTCGAACTCGATGGTATCGCCCACCACCTTGATGTCCTTATAGCGCACCTGGGCATCGCCCGACAGCTGGATCAGGCTGTTCTTTACATCATATTCTATGCTGTTGGCCTGGTATCTGATGGCCGTCCGGCTGCTGTCATCGCCGGGCAGATCCCAAAGGTCATCGGTTGCTGTCCGGACGCTGTCGCCCTGGGTTTCAAAAGGGGCAGGCGCAGCGGTGGAGTTTTCGCTCTGAAGCAATTCGTCGGAAAGCATCTCCGGCTCCTGGGCATGGCCGGATGTCGGGAGATACAGGATCAAGCACCCGATAAAAAACAACAGCGGCCAGCTTTTTGAAGGCTGCCGCCAGCATATATGTGAAAAACGGTTCATTATCCGCAATACGTTGGGTGTTACAATGATGAATGGGGTTTACAAAAGACGTTCAACCATAGCTATGAATCATTATCACAGGATGCCTTCATTCGGGCGTGGCCTGTGATTCCTCTTTGAGGGTGATCATAAGCAGTATTGTTACGCCTATCAGCACCGCGCTGTCGGCGATATTGAAAGTATACCAGCGATCCAAGTAATAGCCGCCGAACTTTATAAAGCCCCATTTGAACGGGGCCAGGCTGATGTTGGGAAATTCGCAGTCGATGAAATCCACCACCGCCCCCTGGCGGAAGCGGTCCAGCAGGTTGCCGGCCGCCCCGGCCAGTATCATCCCCAGGGACACCGCCGCCAGGACGTTTCTTCCCTGCCAGCGATAGTAGAAATATATTATGGCCGCCAGGGCCACCAGGGAAAGCGGCAGCAACAGATACCGGGTCCAGGGCCCGAAGGAAAGGCCCATCAATCCGTTGGGATTGAGGATGTAGCTGAAGCGCAGCAGATCGCCCAGCACCTGTCGGCTCTCGCCCAGCGCCATGGAACCCTGCACCAGCATCTTGCTGGCCTGATCCAGAAAGAAGACCACAATGGCCACCGCCATCAGGATCACCCGGTTGTTGAGGCTGTTGTTAGCCACTACCGGCCTAACGGGACTGGTTGTTCTTGTTCTTGGTCTCGTTCTCCTCGGCGATCCGGCATTTTATGCACAGTTTGGCGTAGGGCACCGCATCCAGCCGGTCTTTCTCGATCTCCTTGCCGCAGGTTTCGCAGGGTCCGAACTTGCCGTCCTTTAGCCGGTACAGGGCCTGGTCGATCTCGTAGAGATCCTTCCCCTTGGAGGAAACCAGGAAAACGCTCTTCTCTTTCTCCATGGTATCGGAGCCCTGATCAGCCATGTGAAAGGAGTACGAGGACAGATCACCGGAGGCTTCCTTCTGGTTCACCATCAGTTCGCCGTTCTCGATGCTGCTCAGCTCCGACAGGCAAAGTTTTCTTTCCGCGATCAGTTTCTGCTCGTAATGCTGCAGGTCTTTTTTGTTCATACCGATTTTTCCCCTTTAGGTTTGTGCTTGGTTGATTGCTATTGTTATCTCTTTACCGTTGATCTCAATTTTTTGCCCTGCCACAACGCAGTCCTTCTGCAGAGTCACCGCCAACGTCTCCGCTTTGATATAACGGTCATGTATTTTCATGGCCGCCTCCAGTTCCCCGTCGCCCGAGTAGGTTATCCCGATCCGGTCGGCCACCTCCAGGCCGGAATCCTTCCGCAGGTTCTGGATCTTGTGCACCAGCTCCCGGGCCAGGCCTTCGCCGATCAGTGTGGCGGTTAATCGAATATCCAGGGCCACATAATCGTCTCCCTCTTGTTTGACCGCCATCCCGCCTTTGGAGATGTTGCTGATCTCCACGTCCGCTATCACGATCTCCACCGGGCCGTCGGGCAGGGGGAGACTCAAACGTCCGGCGGCTTTCAGGATCTTGACATTTTCACTGTCCAACTGAGATATCTTCTCCGCCACCGCCTTGGCTTTCGGCCCGAACTTCGGTCCCAGTTTTGAAACCAGTCCCTTGGCTTGATATTCGATCAGGCTTTCTATATCGCCGATCGGCTCCAGGTTTTTTATGTTCACCTCTTCCAGGATCATATCCTTGTACTTATTAAGCGAGCCCCATGAGTTGGCATCCTTTCCTTTATATCCTATGCCGGCCAGTGGTTGTCTTACCTTCATCTTGGAATCCTTGCGCGCGGAATGTCCCATGGACACTACTTTGCGCACCAGGGCCATCTCCTCGGACAGTTTCTGGTCTATCAGTTTTTCATCAACCGAGGGGTACTGGGTCAGATGCACGCTCTCCGGGGCTTGGGGATCGGCCGACCGCACCAGGTTCTGGTAGATCTCCTCGGTCCAGAACGGCATCATCGGGGCCATCAGGCGGATAAGGGTCTCCAAACATTGGTAGAGGGTCAGATAGGCCAGCTCCTTGTCGGAATCGCTCTCCGATTTCCAGAAGCGCCGCCTGGACCTCCGCACATACCAGGTGGAAAGATCCTCCACGAATGATTCAATCCTCCGGGCCAGGGTCATGGCCTCGTAATTGTCCAGGCTCTCACGAGCGGTCTGTATAAGCAGGTTCAGTTCGGATAGTATCCACCGGTCAAGCAGGGAAAGTTTTTTCATGTCCAGCTTTTTCCCGGACGGGTTGAAATTATCCAGCTTGGCATAGGTGATGTAGAACGAATAGACATTGTGCAGGGTCAGCAGCTTGCGCTTGAACTCCGCCGCCGTGTGATAGCCGAAATGCAGGTTCTGGGTGGCATTCTGACAGCAGAAGATCCAGCGCATCAGGTCGGCCCCGATCTTGTCGGCTGCCTCGTCAAAGGGGATGGAGTTGCCCCTGGACTTGTGCATCTCGTCGCCCTTCTCGTCCTTGACCAGGGCGTGTCCCAGCAGAGTCTGGAATGGAGCCTTATTTTCCAGGACGGTGCTCATGGTCAGTATGGCATAGAACCAGTTGCGGAACTGGCCCGGGAAGCACTCGGTTATGAACTCGGCCGGGAACCACTGCTTCCAGTAGTCTTTATTTGCCGGATATCCCCGATCGGGATCGAACTTATATCGGCCGGATTTTTCCTTGTCCGGGGTATAACATTCATCGGGCGGGACTATGGTGGCGTAGGGCACGATCCCGGCGTCTAACCAGGGATTGCCCACATCGGGGATGCGGGAGGTTTCCCGTCCGCACTTGGCGCATTTTATATTAACCTCATCCACCCAGGGCCGGTGCGGGGAATGCCCTTGGAATTTTTCCCAGCCGGCCACGGCCCGCTGCTGCAGTTCCCGGTGCCCGCCGATCACCTCAAAATGTCCGCATTGGCATTCAAAGATCGGCAGGGCCAGCCCCCAATAGCGTTTTTTGGAGATGCACCAGTCGCTCATGTTCTTCAGCCAGTCCATCTCCCGGCCCGCGCCGAACTCAGGGATCCAGCGGGCGGTCTTGACCGAGTCCATGATCCGGTAGCGCAGACTGTTCTTTTTCTCCTCTTCGGTGACCTGGTCATAAGGCTTGTCGTATACCGGCCCCATGCTGATGAACCACTCGTTTACCAGCCGGAACACCAGCTCCGAATGGCAGCGCCAGCACACCGGATAGCGATGGGTGAATTTGTGGGCATGATACAGAAGATCCCTCTTTTTAAGATCGGCGATGATGTCGTCGGCCGCTTGGTGAACGTTCTTTCCGGTCAGCCAATCGAAGCCCTCGATGTAATACCCGGCCTCGTCCAGCGGGGCCACCACCGGCAGTTTCTCCAGCTTGCTCAGGGCGAAATCCTCCTTGCCGCAGCCCGGCGCAATGTGTACCATTCCGGTGCCGTCCTCCTCGGTGACATCCTTCCAGGCCACGGTGCGGTGTTCGACCGCCTTCTGGGCCGGCAGGTAGTTGAATGGCCCCTGATACTTGAGTCCTACCAATGACTGTCCTGGCAGTTCTTCCAGGATCTGATATTCGCCTTTTAAAATCTCCTTGCGACCCTTGGCCAAATAGAAGATATCCTCGCCCTGTTTGACCTTGAGATAGGTGAAATCGGGATGCACCGCCACCGCCACGTTGGAGGTTAGGGTCCAGGGGGTGGTGGTCCACACCAAAAGAAATTCCTTTGCCCGGCCGGCGATGGGCAGTTTGATGTAAACGCTCTTGTGGGTCTTCTCCTCGTAGCCCTCGGTGGCGATCTCCATATCGGACAGGGCGATGCCGCAGCGGGAACACCAGGGCATTACGTCGTTGCCCTTGTATATCCAGCCGTTCTGGTAGCATTTATTCAGAAAATGCCAGATGGCATAGTTGTTCTCCGGGGCCATGGTGAAGTAGGAGTTGTCCCAGTCCATCCAGAAGCCTAAACGTTTCGACTGGGCGGTCTGTACCTTGGAATACTTGTCCACCCGCTCCTTGCACTTGTTGACGAAGTTGTCTATGCCGTAAGATTCAATATCCTTTTTGGATTTGAAGCCCAGCTCCTTCTCCACCTCCACCTCTACCCACAGTCCCTGGCAGTCGAAGCCGTTCTGATAGCGGGCTTCATAGCCCTGCATGGCCTTGTATCGCTGGTAGAGGTCCTTGTAGGTGCGGCCCCAGGCATGATGCACCCCCATGGGATTGTTGGCGGTGATCGGCCCGTCCAGGAAACGGAAACGATTGGCCGAGCCTCGGTTCCTGGCCGCCAGCTTTTCGAAGGTCTTATTGTCTTCCCAGAATTTCTGTATTCGTTTTTCCAGTTCGGGAAAGTCCAGATTTTGGGGAACGCTTTGGTACATTATTTGTTTTCCGTATTTATTTTGTATGCTTTGTCACCAACAATAATATCATTTTTTAATTTTATAATTGAGCATTCTGTAATATTTTCTTTAACAATAATTGCTCTAATAGTAGCTATTTCATTATTTATATTTTCTTTTTCCAGTACTTCTTTGGTGATAGGGTCTTTTGTTAATATTTTTTTAGCTGTTCGAATTATTTTAAATTTGTCGCCTTTTTTTACACTATGCAAAAAACCTTTATCAATTATAATTCTATCTTTCCCCTTTTTTCTCAACCATTCATATCGGTCACTTTTGCTACCAATAGTTTTTAATAGTTCATCATCATCGATTTTAATAATTTTAACAACCTTAGCAATAGTAGTATCTAAATCATCTTTATTTTGCTCAATTAATTGTTGTGTTTTATTCTGTTTATTCATAAAACCAATTTGTGCTAGAGCGTTTGCAACATTTGCCATGCCATCGGTTAAAAGATAATCCATTTTCTCGCTAAAATCTTTAGTGGCTGTTTTTTCAACTTTAGCAGTTTTCAAATCTATCAATTTTATCTGAACTGAATACGTGTCACCAAATTTACCAACGCTACCGCCAATCATTTTTTGCACCGGCAACAGTCTTCCGACTTCAACCAAACAAGAGGCTTGGTCGCATGCCCCGGTTTGTTGGAAGCCCTGCTCTTTAAGTATTTCTGCCATTTTGTCACGTTCCAGCACATCAAATACATCGGTGCGCTGGAGTTCTATCATTAACCTTTCGGTTAAAAATTTGGCGTCCATCTCTGAAATTCCTGAGCCACGCAAATCCATTACGGCAACGGCCGTTTTTCTTTCGGACTGTGCAT
>JAHJLF010000088.1 GCA_018821925.1 Candidatus Edwardsbacteria bacterium | reverse complement strand
CCAGGGTGGGCCGGGAGCAGTCCCTGAGCGCCGCCTTGGGCATAATAGCCGTGGCGCTATCCGGGATCGGGCTGTTCGTCAGCCGGCAGATATTGCCGATATCGTTGTTTGATGTGGGCCTGTTCTCCTTCGCCATTTTCGTATTCTATCTGGTGGCCCAGCAGATGATATTCAGGCATGAAAAGGAAAACCCCAGCCAGCGGGGTGAGGTCAAGTATTCACACATCACCATGAGAGGGGCGGTTGTCAGGTTCTGTCTGGCGGCGGCAGTGATCGTAGCCGCCGGATTGTACCTGCCCATGGTGGCTGATGAACTGGCCGGCGTCATGGGCTGGGGCCGTTCCTTCGTCAGCACCGTATTCATGTCCCTGGCCACCACCAGCCCGGAATTAGTGGTCTCCATCAGCGCCCTCCGGATGGGCCAGGCCGGAATGGCCCTGGGGAACCTCTTCGGCAGCTGCATATTCAATATCAGCCTGATCTTTATCGACGATGTTTTCTACCATGGGGCCATTATGGCCGATGCCTCGCCCACCCATATCTTTACCGCCTTTCTGGCGCTGGCCATGATGGGAGTGGCCCTGACCGGACTGCTGTTTCCGGCCAAAAAGAAAGGGCTGATCAAAGTGGGTTGGGATGCGGCCGTTATTTTCGGGCTGTACCTGTTGGGGGTGTATGTGATCTTCAAAATGGGCCTGACCCTGGGTTAAAATCAACTCCATCTGGAGCAGGGCAATGGAAAAATACATCAGCGACATAAGCGTGATAGTGGTGTTCTCTGCGGTGCTGTCGTGGCTGGCGATAATCTCCCGGCAGCCGCTGATTATCGGTTATCTGGTCTGCGGGGCGCTGATCGGGCCCTGGGGTTTCAAGCTGGTCAGGGACGTAAGCTTCGTCAATGCCGTCTCCCAGCTGGGGATAATACTGCTGCTGTTCCATGCCGGACTGGTCCTGCATCCCCGGCGGCTGAAGCAGCTGTTCAAACAGGCGACTGTCGTCCTCTTGGGCCAGAGCCTGGTAATATGGGTTGGAGTTGCCTTGATAGCGCTGGCTTTCGGCTATGGCTTCAGTTCCAGTCTGCTTATCGGGTTGACCATGATCTTCACCAGCACCATTCTGGTGATCAAACTGATTCCCACCACCACCCTGCATCACCAACGGATGGGGGCTTTTGTTATAGCCATTCTGATTACCGAGGACATCATCGCCGTCGGGGTGCTGATGTTGATAAGCGGCACCGGCCATCCCCTGTTGCTTTTGGTGAAGGGGATAGTTCTGGCGGCAGCGGCCTTGGCCTTTGAACATTTTCTGCTGCGAAGAATATTGCGGCGGGTTCAGCACTATCATGAGGTTCTTTTCCTGATGGCCTTAGGATGGGGTTTGGGACTGGCCCTGGTGGCGCATCTGATAGGGTTTTCCCCTGAGGCGGCGGCCTTCATTGCCGGGGTGGCCCTGGCCAGGGAGCCGCTGGCCCTGTTCCTGTCCGAGGGATTGAAACAGTTCCGGGATTTTTTCCTGGTTTTCTTTTTCTTCGTGCTGGGCGCCCGGTTCAACTTTGGCCAGGCGGGCGCTATAATAATACCAGCATTGATTCTGTCCCTGGCCGTGATGGCCATCAAGATGTTCAGCTTTGGCATATTATTCCGGGTGGTAGGGGAGACGAAAAATTTTTCCCGGGAGGCGGCGATCAGACTTTCCCAGTCCAGCGAGTTCGCCCTGATCATTGCTGCCGCCCTGTTCGGCCTGGGTCATATAGACGGCCGGACCTGGCAGATGATACAGATGGTGACCATCTTTACCATGGTGATGTCATCCTATCTGGTGGTATTCATCTATCCCACGCCGCTGGGTGCGGAGGGATTGCAGAAAGTGTGAGAAAATGGTGGGAGCCAACAGGAAATTACCCTATCTGCTGTTGCTGCCGGCTTTGGCCGTGATAGTTCTGGTGCTGCTGGTTCCTCTGGGATACTGCTTCTATCTTTCGCTGTTCAAGCATTCGCTGGGGACCGGCATCCGCGATTTTATCGGGCTGAACAATTATATCGCCCTGCTGGGCGATCACCGATTCACCGCTTCGGTCTTCCGGACCATGCTTTTTGTGTCGGTAACGCTGACTCTGGAGATATCGGTAGGGTTCGGCCTGGCCCTGATGATGCACTCTCTGGTCAGGGGAAGGGGGCTGGTGAGGGCGGTGGTGATGATCCCCTGGGCCGTGCCCACCGTGATAGCGGCAATGATATGGGGATGGATGTTCAACGACCGGCTGGGATTGGCCAACCGGCTGCTGGATTTGGTCGGCCTGATACCCGCGCCGCTAGTATGGCTGGCAGATCCGGCCTTGACCTGGACCGCCATAGTGATGGCCGAAGTTTGGAAAACGGCGCCTTTTGTGGCGCTGATAATACTGGCCGGCCTGCAGATGATTCCGATTGAGCTGTACCAGGCAGCCGAGGTCGACGGGGCGGGAGCTTTCCAGAAATTCAGGATGATCACCCTTCCCCTGCTTTGGCCCACCATTCTGTTGGCTTTGCTTTTCAGGACCATAGACGCCCTCAGAGTGTTCGACCTGATAATGGTGATGACCGGGGGCGGCCCGGCCGGCAGCACCGAGGTGCTGTCGCTGTATAACTACAAAACGCTTTTTTCCCACCTTGATTTCGGTTACGGATCTGCCATGTCCATGGCCTTGTTCCTGCTGGTGATGTCCTTCAGCCTGGTCTATGTAAGAATGATGGCCAGGAGAGCGTTATGAAAAAGGTAGCTAAAATAGCGCCCTATGGCTTCGCGATCTTGTTTTTGCTCCCGATTGCGCTGCCCTTTATATGGCAGATACTGACATCGCTGATGTCTCCGGCTGAGATCGCTTCCGGCAGCAGCTGGCCCAGTGCCCTTTATTTCAAAAATTATCTGGATGTATTCTCGGGACGTTATTCATTCCTGCGATACATTGCCAACAGCTTCATTATTTCCAGTGCGACTGCGGTGCTGTCCATCGCCATCGGCTGCCTGGCCGCCTATGCCCTGGCCAGGATGCGGCTAAGATATAAGAATGCCTTCATGCTGGCCATATTGTCGGCGGCCATGCTCCCCCAGATCGCCGCCATTAGCCCGCTGTTCCTGATTTTGCGCCGGGCCGGACTGCTGAATACCTATTGGGGATTGATAATCCCCTATATCGGGTTTAACCTGCCCCTGGCCGTCTGGATGCTTTATAACTTCTTCCGGCAGCTGCCGCCAGAATTAGAAGAGGCGGCCGCCCTGGACGGGGCCGGCTTTGGAAGCACCATCTGGCATGTATTTCTGCCGCTGGCTGCCCCCGGCGTATTTACCACGGCTATCCTGGTGTTCATCTTCTGCTGGAATGAATTCCTGCTGGCCCTGACCCTCAACACCCGGGAGAGCATGAGGACTGTGACCGTGGGCATCGCCATGTTCCCGGGCCTGTATGAAATGCCCTGGGGCATCATATTCGCCGCCGCCACGGTGATAACCCTGCCCTTGGTAATACTGGTGTTGGTGCTGCAAAAGAAAATTGTTTCCGGCCTGATGGCCGGGGCCATAAAAAGCTAAGATATTTTTGAAAGGGATTTCCATGCGTGCTATGATAAAACTGGCATTACCGCTGATCGCCCTGGCGATGATGATGTCCTGCGCCAAGCCCGGGGGGAAGACCATAACCTGGGCAGTGGGAAAGGATCCCACCGGCCGGCACCAGGCGATGATCGAGGAGTTTCAGAAGCTGCATCCCGGAGTAACGGTGAAATTGCTGGAGATGCCGGAATCCTCAACCGCCCAGCATGATGCCTATGTGACCTATCTGGCGGCGGGCGATAAATCCATAGATGTCTATTCCATCGATATCATCTGGCCTGCTGAGTTCGCCCGGGCCGGATGGCTGCTGCCTCTGGGGGATGCTCTTGCTTCATCTGAAAAAGATGACTTTCTGCCGGGCCCGCTGACCGGATGCACCTACCGTGACACCTTGTGGGCCATGCCCTGGTTTACCGATGCCGGGATGCTGTATTACCGCAAGGATCTGTTGGAAAAGAACCGATTGAAAGTACCGGACACCTGGGAAGAGCTTATAAAACAGGCCTCGTTTCTCTCCAAGAAATACGATATGGCCGGATATGTCTGGCAGGGCCAGCAGTACGAGGGACTGGTATGCAATTTTCTTGAGATCCTCTGGAGCTGCGGGGGAGAATTGTTTGATGATAGCGGCCAGCCTTTGTTGACCAGCCGGGAAGCTCTTATGGCTGCCGGGATCGTAAAGGAGATGTTTAATATTAATGCCTCTACTCTGGGTGTTTTGACCTATAAAGAAGAAGAGAGCCGGCTGTTGTTCACTTCAGGCCAGGCGGTCTTCATGCGCAATTGGCCATATGCCTGGGCCCTCTCCCAGGATACGGCCAAGGGTTCCGCGGTGGCAGGCAAAGTGGGAATGGCTCCGCTGCCGGCCTGCCGAGGGGAGGTCAGCTCCTCCTGCCTGGGCGGCTGGAACCTGGCGGTAAGCCGTTTCTCCCGGAATCCCGACTTGGCAAAAGAACTGGTATTATTCCTAACTTCCTATGCTTGCCAAAAGGACTTTGCCCTCAAAGGCGGCAGACTGCCCACCAGGAGATCGGTATATCATGATCCGGAGGTTTTGGAGCTTAATCCCCATTATAAGGATTTTTACAATTCTTTCGTAACTGCCAGGCCCCGTCCGGTCAGGGCCGATTACCCCAAGATATCGGACATCCTGCAGATCGGTCTGCACCGAATATTTACCGGTCAGGTTAGAGAGGATGAGGGGTTGCTGTCCCTGCAGGAGGAATTGAAAAGGGCTATGGTTAAGGAGTAATGCTGAAGGCGACTGGTAAAATACGGAATTCGGGCAAAATATCGATTGCACTGTTATCCCTGTCTATGATCATCGCATTGGGTGTCTTTGATTATTACACCGGGATAGAAGTGCCGTTGTCTATTTTTTACCTGATGCCCATCGCCCTGTCGGCTTGGTATGTCAATCGATCAGCCGGCTATGTGGCCAGCCTGTGCAGCGTGCTTTCCTATTGCCTGTCGCAATATATCAGGGCCGATCCTATCTCCCAGTCCTCGGTGCTCTGCATCAATTGCGGGGCCCGGTTGGTTTTCTTTCTGTTGGTGGCTTTTATTATTTATCGATTGAAACATCTGCTGGTAACCGAAGTGCAATTTGCCCGGACCGATCCCCTGACCGGGATAGCCAACCGGAGATATCTTTACGAGCGCTCCCAGTTGACGATAGATCAGGCAAAAAGAAGCGGCCGCCCGATCTCCCTGGCTTTTTTGGATCTGGATGATTTCAAGCCTCTCAACGACATGTGGGGGCACAGCCATGGCGACCAGATACTGAGGATGATCGGCCAGGAGATAAACAACAATATCCGCAACACCGATCTGGCGGCCCGGTTGGGCGGCGACGAATTCGGCATTCTGCTTCCGGAGACCGACCGGGCGGCGGCCGCCAAAGTGATAGGCAAGCTGCAGGGTATCCTGCTGGGGCTGATGACCGCCCGGGGCTTCCCCATTACCTTTAGTTTCGGAATCGCTTCTTTTGTTTCGACTCCGGAATCGGTTGACCTGTTGATTAACAAAGCGGATCGGTTGATGTACCAGGCCAAGGAAGCGGGGAAGAATATGATAATGGCTGAGGATTATTAAGTATGATATGCGAATATGCCGGGAGTGAAAACGGATTATTAGGAGAGTAAGATGAAATTCAATTACACCGTCATCGTTTCCATATTCATCGCCGTCAGCCTGGTGGTGCTGGGCTTTGCCCTGGTCCAGGTTCACCAGGAGAGGCAGCGGTTGAATATCGAACTGGAGCAGCGGGCCAATTTGCTGGGCCAGGCCCTGCATGAAAGCATCTCCGGCCAGCTGGCCCAGGAGAATTACCAGAAGATCAGCCAGGTGGTGGCAAAGTTCAATCAGAAGCAGCGGATACTGGGGCTGGCCGTCTACAATGTCAAGGACAGCCTGGTGGGAATATCCTCGGGCATAGAGTCCTACATGCCTTTCGCCCAGATACCCCTAAAGCAGGCCATGGGGGTGGACAGCTGTTTCGGTCATCCGTTAAAGTCGGGCGCCAAGAATTTCTATCTGCACATCATGCCCATCCATGACGAGGGCCGCCTGGTGGGGGCCACGGCCATATTTCAGGATACGGATTATATCCATAAAAGGCTGGGGGAGATATGGCGGGCCAATTTCATCAGATTACTGGTGCTGGCCCTGTCGGTGGCCCTGGTCACCACCCTGGTCATCCAATGGAGCATCTTTGTTCCGATGAACCGGATGGTGGAATGGATGCAGAGCCTGCGGGAACAGAAGCCTTCAACCGAGACCGTGATGCCTTCCCAGGACTTCTTCTCCCCCTTGGGCCGGGAGGTAACCCATATGGCCGAGAGCATTCTGGAGGCCCGGGAGGCGGCCGAGCAGGAGGCCCGCCTGAGGGCCATGGGAGAATCGGTATGGACCCCGGAGAGGCTTAAGGAGGAGATGCGGACCCTGCTGGACGACAAGCAATTAGTGGTGGTCTCCAACCGGGAACCGTACATGCACAACAGGAAAGGCAAGGGCATTGAATGGATCATGCCGGCCAGCGGGATGGTCACGGCCATAGAGCCGATCCTCAAGGCCTGCGGTGGAACCTGGATAGCCTCCGGCACCGGAGACGCCGATAGGGATGTGGTTGACCAGGACGACAAGGTCCGGGTGCCGCCGGATGACCCCCGGTATAATTTGAAAAGGCTGTGGCTGTCCAAGGAGGAGGAGGAGGGATTTTATTACGGTTTTTCCAACGAGGGGCTGTGGCCGCTGTGTCATATTGCCCATACCCGCCCCATATTCCGCAAGGAGGATTGGCAGTACTACCAGCAGGTGAACCAGAAATTTGCCGATGCTGTGCTGAAAGAGATCGAAGGTTTGGATGAGCCGCTGATCCTGATTCAGGATTACCATTTTGCCCTGCTGCCGCAGATGCTGAAAGCGAAAAGACCCGATGCCCGGGTGGCTATCTTCTGGCACATCCCCTGGCCCAACTCCGAGTCCTTCGGGATCTGCCCCTGGCAGAGGGAACTGCTGTACGGCATGCAGGGGGCCGACCTGATAGGGTTTCATACCCAGTTTCACTGCAATAATTTTCTGGACACCATGGCCCGGGCCGTGGAATCCCAGATCAACTGGGATAATTTTACCGTCAGGGTGGGCGGCCATACCACATTGGTAAAACCCTTTCCCATCAGCATAGCCTTTACCCTGCTGGATATGGAGCGGGTTCCCGAACATCAGCCCTCCAAGGAGGAGCTGTTCAAGGAGCACGGCATCAAGGCCGAGTTCATGGGGGTGGGGGTCGACCGGCTGGATTATACCAAGGGCCTGATGGAAAGATTTCTGGCGGTGGAGAATTTTCTGGAGAGATATCCCGAATACCAGGGGAAATTCACCTTCGTGGAGCTGGGGGCCCCCAGCCGGACCCACATCAAGCGCTACTCCGACCTGGTGGCCGAGGTGGAGAAGGAGGTCGAGAGGATAAATTGGCGGTTCAAGGGCAAGGACTGGAAGCCGATCTTGTTTCTGAAGAAGCATCACAGCCATCAGGAGATCGCCCCGTACTACCAGGCGGCCGATCTCTGTATGGTCACCTCCCTGCATGACGGCATGAACCTGGTGGCCAAGGAATTCGTCGCCTCCCGGAGCGACGGGGAAGGGGTGCTGATCCTGAGCCGGTTCACCGGGGCGGTTCGCGAGATGCGGGATGCCCTGATAATCAACCCCTACGATATCGAACGCACCGCCGGGGCCATCAAATACGCCCTGGAGATGCCGGCCGAGGAGAGAAAACAGAGGATGGGGAATATGCGCCAGCATCTGCTTAAGAATAACATCTTCCTCTGGGCGGTCCGCCTGATCAGAGAACTCAGCGCAGTAAGAGTGTAATTTTATAAGTTAGGTGATGATATGCGAAACAAGGCAAAAAATCCCTTCGTCTTTATGACCTCGTCCTCCCTGGTCACCATTACCGATCGCAAGGCCTACAATATCAAGGAACTGCTGGAGGGCATCAAAGAGGTCAGCGGGTCGTCCATCTACCATCACAGCCATCAGGTGTATCGCGAGTGGCAGACCTTCGGCCGGCCGCCCATCCACGATTTCGGATACTGGGTGGGCGAGGTGATCCGGGAAAAGGGGCTGGGAGAAAGACTGGCGGCGGTGGATCCCACCCAGTACGATGACATCAGGAGTTTTCGGATCCGGCTGGCGGAAATAATTGAAGAACACCTGGCCAGCGATCCCATAATTAACCAGGCGCCCCTGGGCAGCCAGTTCAATTTTTGCGAGTCAACCTCGATAATCCTGGATACCGGCACCAGGGCCGGGAACCTGGATGAATTCATCCAGGCCCTGGGAAGGATCACCAGCCGCTCCCTGTATTACCATCTGTTCGAGGCCAGGATCAGGCTGCACCGTTTTGACAACGATTTTTCCATCTGGCTCCGGGACCAGCTGGAGGCGCCGGAGATAGCCGATGCGATATCCAAATTGGATATCTCGGTGTCCAGCCTGGAACAGCTGAGGGCCCACCTGTTCATCATCCTGGGAAAATACCGGGGGGTGCCTCCCCGGGAGCTGGTGAAAAAAGTGGTCCAGCTGCCGGCCGAGATGATAGAGCTGCTGATGGACACCATATCCTATCCGGTCCGCAGCCTGAATCGCTTTTTCGATGAAAAGATAAAATCCGAAGGCCTGCCCGATCTCCGGCCCAAGAACAATAACAGCAAGGGAGGGAAGAAGTAACATGGCTTTAGCAAAACTGGACGATTACCGCCAGGTGGTGGGCGACCCCGAGATCGAGGAGATGCGGGCCATCGCCCGCCAGCTGAAAGGCGCCCGGATGAAGCATATAAACTCCACCTCGGTGGGCGGCGGAGTGGCGGAGATCCTGCACCGGATGGTGCCGCTGCTCAACGAAATGGATATACTTGCCAGATGGGAGGTGATCAAGGGGGGCGACGATTTTTTCAATATCACCAAGGCTTTTCACAATGCCCTCCACGGCAAAGCGGAAAATATAACCCCGGAGATGTTCCAGGTGTTTACCGATTACAACCGTAAAAATGCCGAGGAGATGGATTTTTCGCAGGACGATTTCGTGTTCATCCACGATCCCCAGCCCATCTGCCTGATAGAAAAAAGATCCCAATCAAACGCCCATTGGATTTGGCGCTGCCATATAGATATCTCCACTCCCCAATCCGATCTTTGGCAGTTCCTTAAAAATTATGTGGAGCAGTACGACGGAGCGGTCATCTCGTCTCCCAGCTTCTCCCAGAAATTGGCGGTTCCCCAGTTCCTGATCCCGCCGTCCATCGATCCGCTGGCCGACAAGAACAAGGAGCTTGATCCCCGCTACATTGACTCGGTGTTCGAAAAATACGGCATTGACCGCAAACGGCCGATCGTCACCCAGATCTCCAGGTTCGACCGCCTGAAGGATCCGGTGGGCCTGATCAAAGCCTTTAAGATGGTCAATAAAAAGCTGGACTGCCAGCTGGTGCTGGCCGGGGGCGGGGCCACCGATGATCCCGAGGGCCTGCTGGTGCTGGAGGAGGTCAAGGCCGAGGCCGAAGGCAGCCCGGACATTCATATTCTCCACCTGGCGCCGGGGGCCGATCTGGAGATCAACGCCCTGGTGAGGGGCTCCTCCATCATCGTTCAGAATTCCATCAAGGAGGGCTTCGGCCTGACGGTCTCCGAGGCCCTGTGGAAGGGGAAGGCCATCATCAGCCGGCCGGTGGGAGGCATCACCCAGCAGGTGCTGCACGATGTCACCGGTCTGCTGGTCCATTCCACCGAGGGGCTGGCCTATTCCATCCGCTATCTGCTGGCCAACCCGGAGCTGGCCTTGGCCCTGGGTAAGACAGGCAAGGAGTTCGTTCGGGGCAATTTTCTTATCACCCGCCATCTGCGCCGTTACATGCTGGTGATGCTCTCCACCAGGTTCTCCGGCCAAAAGGAGATCTGCCTATGATCCTGCTGATGCTGGATTTCGACGGAACCCTGGCCCCCATCCGCCCCCGCCCCGAAATGGCCAGACTTCCGGCCGGCACTCTTAATCTGCTTAAACGACTGGGAAAGTCTCCGGATATAATTCTGGCCATCATCAGCGGGCGGAAGCTGGCCGAGCTGAAAAAATTGGCGCCGGTCCGGGGCATATATTACGCCGGGTGCCACGGCCTGGAGATCAGCGGCCCGGGAATAAAATTCACCCATCCCCGGGCCAGGGCGGCCATCCCATATCTGAAGGCCCTGCTCAAAGATCTAAGAAGCTTGAAAAGCAAGCTGCCGGGGGCCTTGATCGAGGACAAGGGGCTTTCGGTGGCCCTCCACTTCCGTCACCTATCCGCCAAACATATTCCTTTGATGAATGAGCAGATCGTCAGACTGAAAAAGAAATATCCCCGACTGCTCTGCCAGCCGGGCCGGAAGGTGTACGATTTCAGGCCCAATGTATCCTGGGACAAGGGGCGGGCCGTCAAGCTGTTGTTGAAAAAACTCTATAATAAGAATCCATTCCCAATTTATATCGGAGATGATACTACCGATGAGGACGCCTTCCGGGCGTTGCGGGGGATCGGCCTTACCTTGCTGGTGGAAAACCGGGAGAAAGAACGGGGCCGGACAGCGGCAGTATGCCGGCTGGCTTCCACCTCCAAAGTGCGCACATTTTTAAACTCCTTAATATGATTGCCTTAACAGGAACAAAATTTGGTTCTTCTCTATTTTCTTTCTCTCCGCTTTCTCTTTGAAGAGAAAGCTACAAAGTCACGCCAAAGGCGGATCCGCCTATATGGATTTACCTGCGGTGGCGGAAGAACTGTCGCTGCACCGCTGCCTCGTTGTCAAATGACCAGATGCCTAAATGTCTTGACCACGAAACAGGGCACCCGCAGGCAAAACATTTTTTACGGCAGCTTTTGCCAGGCAGCAGCGCCGATGCGACCCGGTACCCCGCCTTTAAGTGGAGCGGCTCAAACTTCAGCTCCGATAAAGCAGTCATTGTGTCACGTGCCCCATGCAGGCTCTGGTTCAATGAATGCCGGGGCGTAGGCCTTACTATCCGCGGAGCTGGGCGGTAAAGACTTCTTTGGTTACTTTCTTAGTCATAAGAAAGTAACGTTAGAGTTATTACAGGCCCACTTTTGGATAAACTTAATACCAGTTCATACTCAAATGGGGTTGATTATTGTTCCTGTCCGGCGTAGTTGCAGAGAGAGGAATAATATTCCACTCCTTGAAGAGGCTTGCCAATAGGCTGATAAACCATCCTTAATGCCCAGTCATAATTTCTTTTACGGCCTTACTTTTCTGTATCGACAGAAAAGTAACAAAAGAACTCTTGGGGTGCAGGGCTTACGTTCTACATAAAAAGCGCCGTAGATAGTGCATTTACGATTTTTTGGCAGTCAAACTAAACGGCCTTCGCTGTCGCTTTCGGCCTCTCACTAGATCGCTACTGCACCCCAAACCCCATTTACTTGAGCTTTCCCGGGTTGATTAGTAAAGCTCAAGCCGGGTTCTCTCGTTCAATTTGTTAAAAAGTGCAAAACTATAGTGATATAATCGAAAAGGACTTCTTTGATCGCCAAATTTAAAAAACATGCTCTCAGGGCTGTCGAGCGAATGACTATGATGGGCCGCCCCACCAGGATATTGCTCTTGGGGGTCGGCGTGGGAATCCTCACCGGACTGACGGCCGTGGCATTCCGCAGCCTGATCATCTTTTCCAACAGCCTGTTCTTTCCCCACGATCCGCATCAGATATTTCTGATCGGCCGGTGGTGGCGCTACCTGGCTTTTCTGATCCCGGCCATCGGTGGCCTGCTGGTGGGCGGCATTATGTATCTGTTCTTCCGGAAGGAGGAGCCCTTGTCCGGGGTTCCCGAGGTGATGGCGGCGGTATCTTTGAAGGGCGGCATGCTCAGCCCCAAGACAGGTTTAAAGGGTCTGCTTTCGGCCATCACCATCGGCTCGGGCGGCTCGGCCGGCCCGGAGGGCCCGATAGTGGAGATCGGCTCCTCGCTGGGGTCATATTTGGGACAGAAGCTCAAACTGACCAGCAGTGAACTGAGGCTGATGGCGGGATGCGGAGCCGCCGCCGGGATATCGGGCGTCTTCGGAGCGCCCCTGGGCGGGGTGTTCTTCGCCCTGGAGATCATTTTGGGAGAGTTCGCCATCACCACCTTCGCTCCGGTGGTGCTTTCGGCGGTGGCGGCCGCGGTCATCTCCCGGACCTTTCTGGGCGACCAGCCGGCCTTCCAGGTGGCGGCGGTAAACTCGCTGGGCTCGCTCTATGACATTATTCCCTTTTTGGTGCTGGGGCTTTTATCCGGCCTGATATCGGTGCTTTTCATCAATACCCTCTATAAGGGGCAGTCCATGTTCGGCCGGTATAAATTAGCATCCTGGCTGAAGCCGGCAGCAGGCGGATTGATGGTGGGAGTGTTGGGTATGGCCCTGCCCCAGGTGCTGGGCGAAGGGTATCATTCGGTGACCGCCGTTCTCAACGGGAATATTCTGTGGTGGACGGCCCTGCTGCTGGTCTTTGCCAAAATACTGGCCACCTCATTGACCCTGGGCTCCGGGGCTCCGGGGGGATCATTCGCCCCGGCCATATTCATCGGGGCCATGCTGGGCGGAGCCTTCGGCCAGCTGCTGGCGGTTCTGTTTCCCGGGTTCTTCGTCTATAATGCCTCATATGCCCTGGCCGGGGCCGCCGGGGTGGTGGCCGGAGCCCTTAACGCCCCGCTGACCGCCGGGCTGATCATCTTCGAGATCACCGGGACCTACAAGGTGGTGCTGCCGGCCATGATCGTGGTGGCCATCTCGGCGGTGATAACCAAGCGGATGAAGGGATCTTCGGTCTACACCCAGGCCATGTTCAAAGCCGGACTGCCGGTGGACCAGCTTCGCCGCCACAGCCATCTTTCCTCGGCCACCTGCCGCCAGGCCATGAAAAAGGACATCATGGCCATCCTGCCCCAGATGTCACTGCATGATATCATCAAGGCCATCAGCCAGACCGATCAGTTGATACTGCCGGTGATAGACGACAACAACAAGTATCTGGCCTCCGTCAACTGGTCGCAGCTCCGGCTGTTCCTGGAGGACGAGCAGACCGGCGGCCTGATAATCGCCCACGACGTGATGGTCAAGGTCCCCCAAGTGAATGCCGATGACAGCCTGTCGCTGGCCCTGATGTACCTGATAAAGAACGATATGCAGGAGATCCCGGTGGTGGAGAACGGCAAATTGGTGGGGTTGATAGGGAACAAGGAGATATTAAGGGGAGGTTTCTGATATCTTCCGATTATTACAAGACACGAACCACTGAAACACGGAATATTGTTGTTTCGGGGTCCCCAGCCCTGCCGTCTACAGCTGATAGATATTATTACTCCGGCAATTAAATAGGTGAATAATCCTTACCCGTTTTTTGAACGTCCTTGTTGTCATG
>JAHJLF010000087.1 GCA_018821925.1 Candidatus Edwardsbacteria bacterium | reverse complement strand
GGTAAGTAATATATATAAATTATAACAAGTTAAGCGATTTGTCAAGCAAAATTTATTGATTTATCGGTATTTCTGTAGTATAGTATCTTTTCGGGAGGATATTATGAAGCATTGCCTCATTTTAAAGACACTGTTACTGATAATTTTATCCGCAAATATTTTATGGGGAGCCGGCGATAATATGCCCAAAACAACCATCTGCGACCTGCATTGCGACACCGCCATCAACCTGGCCGACGGCAAAGCGATCGGTGGCCAGAAGGCAAAAAGCCATATCACCCTGGAAAAACTCAAAGCCGGCGGGGTCGGCCTGCAGGTCTACGCCTGCTGGGTATCTCCCAAATACCGCCACCGTAAGGCCTGGGATCGGGCCCGGCAGTTGATAGCTGCCGTAAAAAAAGAGATATCAGATCATCCCGCTGAGCTGATGCTGGTCAGCGACAAGAGGAGCTGGCAGGAATGCCGTAAAGGAAACAAGATCGGGATTCTGCTGGCCGTGGAGGGCGGGCACGTGCTGGACGGCGATATCTCCCGGCTGGATTCACTTTATGGCCAAGGAGTAAGAATACTGACCCTCACTTGGAACAATTCCAACTCCTTCGCCACTTCGGCCTACAGCGTCCATAAGACCGGGATAGATAAGGGCCTCACCCCGCTGGGACGCAAACTCATCGCCCGAGCCGATAAGTTGGGCATGCATATCGACCTCTCCCATTCCTCAGAGAAGACCTTTTGGGACGTGCTTGAGACCAGCCGGCAATCTCCCCTGCTGTCCCATTCCTGTGTGAAATTTCTCAATGGGCATTTCAGAAATGCCTCGGATAGGCAGATCAAAGCAGTGTCTGATAAAAAGGGATTGATCGGCATTAATTTCTGCCCGGCCTTTTTGGGAAGCAAACATAAGCCGGTCTCCATCGAAAGCGTGGCCGACCAGTTCGAGTATATCAAAGAGTTGGCCGGGACCGATATCCTGGCCATAGGCTCGGATTTCGACGGCATCCGGGAGACGCCGGAAGGATTGGACGGGCCGGATAAACTGCCCGATCTGATGGATATGCTGAAATCCATGGGCTTCAGCAAAAAAGAGCTGGATGATATCATCCTGAACAATGCAATAAGATATTTTGGCTGGCAGTGATGGTGGGTCTTTAACCTCTCCCTGCCTATCGGCTTCCCTCTCCTAAAGCATTAGGAGAGGGTTAGGGGTGAGGTCCTCTGGTAGAATTAACTATTTGAAAAAGCCCGGATGAATATCCGGGCTTTTTAGTCGGCCTCGCCGTTGATGAATCGCTGGACCCTTTCGTCCGGCGATCTTTTTATTTCCTCCGGCGTTCCGCAGAAGATGATCTTTCCCTGGTGCAGCATGGCGATCCGATCGGCGATCTTGGAGGCGCTGACCATGTCGTGGGTGACCGCGACGGAGGTCAGCGTCATCTTATTGCGCAGGTCTATTACTAAGTCGTTTATCTTGTCGGCCATGATGGGATCCAGCCCGGTGGTGGGCTCGTCGTAAAGGATGTATTCCGGGTCCATGGCGATGGCCCGGGCCAGGCCCACCCGCTTTTTCATCCCGCCGGAGAGCTCGGCCGGCATCAGGCCGCCGGTGCCGGACATGCCCACCATCTCCAGCTTTTTATTCACGATATCCGATATCTGCTCCGCTGAATATTCCGAATGCTCCTTGAGGCCCAGCCCCACATTCTCGGCCACCGTCAGCGAATCGAACAGGGCCGCCCCCTGAAACAGCATGCCCAGTCGCTTCCGCAGGGCAAACAGTTCCTTGCGATTGATGCGGGAGACATCGGTACCGTCAATTTTGACGGAGCCCCGGTCCGGCTGCATAAGCCCGATGATATGGCGCAGCAGGACGCTCTTGCCGCAGCCCGACCCGCCGATGATCACCATGGTCTCCCCGGTGTTGATAGTCAGGTCCACCCCGGCCAGCACCTGCTTGGAGTTGAAGGATTTGTGTATGTTGGAGATTTCTATCATTTAAAAGGTAAATTTATCGTTACCCTATATTTTATTGGGCATTTAGGATCAACATATTCTTGGGGCACACTAATAATTTTACATTTATATTTTGGGCTAAGGTATTCCATTAAACAATGCAGAGTGAAAACCTCAAATGAGTCAACCAGGAATGCAACAATCTCATTAAACTCAGTTATTATATCAAAAGGGCCTTCATTATTGTATTGTATGGTTGGTTTTTGCATTTCTTCGTTTGGCAAGATTGCAATATTTTTAATAAGCAGTTTTTTATTTTCATTCGGATGTTCTTGAGCATTACGCATGTCAACAATATAAGAAATATTTGGTTCGATTTCAGTTGCAATTTTATAAAGATCTAGCGAGGCCAAGCCGGAAGTGAAGGTCTTCCTGATGTCCGACGCCACCGTGCTCGGCTTGCCGAATCAGCAGGATGGGGCGACCAACG
>JAHJLF010000086.1 GCA_018821925.1 Candidatus Edwardsbacteria bacterium | reverse complement strand
CCAGGCATTTTTCTGGATTCCCGCTTCTGCGGGAATGACGTGTTCATTTCTCGCAATGTTTACAAACCAAAATATATGTAAACGATATGCCGCTCGGATTAATAATATTAACCGGTGATCGAATTAAGAAGACGCTTCAGTTCCATAAAAAAGCGAACGGCTTCGGGGTCCTGATGCCCCTTGGTCCAGAGATATTTGGCCAGTCCGATCTGGGCATAGGCATAGTATCCCAGGGCCATCTGTCCGATGGCCACATACCCGGTGGCGAACTGGCCCAGCCCGAACAGCAGGCCGATGGCGAACTGGGCCACCGCCGTTATACCGAAGATGAACTGCCCCAGGCCGAACAGAACTCCCACCCCGAACTGGGCGATGGTGATAAGTCCGATGCCGAACTGGCCGATGGCTATCCAGCCCCTGGCCACCCGCAACTTGTTGTTCTTATCCAACCCCACCGCAATATGCACCAATGGCCAGCCGTAATAGCTGGTCTGGCTTTTCCACTCGAAGCCCCAGCCGTTCCATTCCTTTTTAGCCGGATAGGGCGCCCCGCAATGAGGGCAGGCCTTGGCGTTGGGGCTGACCGTCTTTTGGCACTCCCGGCAGGGAGTCAGATTATTCGAGTTCCGGGCCATTGCCTTATTCCGCCGATTGGGTCTCAGAAGAAGTCTCTTTGCCGGTCATGTCCATCGCCGGCTGCAGCTCCTCCCGGGCCTCCTCGATAAGCTGGCGGATCTTGGGAGCCATGGATTGCTCTTCGATCTGATAGCCGGCCAGGATCTGGGATAATATCCTGATCTGTTCCTGCGGCCCCAGCCGCTTGTTGATGATTATCCGCTGACTGTCCTTGACCCGGCACCAACCGCCCCGGCCGTCGAATTCGTCGAATTTGATGTTAAGGCCCAGTTTTTCGGCCAGCAGGGCCATTTCTTCGATGATCTGTTTTTGTCGCATGATGATTTATATAGATTATTTAATTATATTCATGTTTAATAACATTTTGCCGTTGACAATTTTGTCATTTAGCGTATTTTTATTATTTAATATTTTTATTGGATTCTTTTCCCATCTTCATCATAATTAAAACACCTTACATAATCACCAGCATTCCATAAAATATCGAAAGTTGTTTTCAATAACGACGCACATTCAGTAATATCTGTTGGCCCCTTATCCATTATTAATTCGGGCAATAGTAAATCATTGGAATCAAAAGCAACGTCAGTGTTTAAATAATCATTGCCCGCATTTATCTTATATTCTTTCACGCCCAACAAAGACAAAAATACAATCACCGGATAAGTTATACCAAGATAATTATAAAGCGATGTTACCTTATACAAGCTATCAATTACCCTTCTCTCAAGCCATTTTATATCAATTTTCTTATCAACGCTGGCAAAAATAGTTTTATTGTCACAATACTCAATTTTCCCATCCCTAAATAATTGAATATAGGTACAACCATTCCTATCTTTATCATATATCAATCTTCCATCTATGTTCATTCGATAACTACCGACACCACTTGCTAATGGAGTAAGTACACAATGGTCACGTATTTCTTTTTTTGTAAAATCTATCACAACATTTGAAAATAAAGGTATTATGTGTAAAAAAATATTGGGTGTTCCATTTAAATCTATAGGTCGTAAATAACTATCCTTATGAACACCATTAATACGTTCGTTTCTGAATAATCTTGCATTTTCATAGGCGTTTGCTGTCTTCATATACGCCTGTCCGATTTCAAAAACATCCATTGGTTGATTACCAGCTGTATGTCTAGTGTAAAAAGGTGATCTTTTTTTAAAAGTAATCATATGTGGCGCAAATGGGCTTTGCGGTATCCTGACAATAACGATAGATTTATTAGCATTATATCTGATTTCTTCAAATTCTATCCCTTGTATACGGGGGGATATGCCATCATTTATTTTACTTTGATATTTTAATCTAACTTTATCCCAGTTTTCAATTTCAATTCCTTTGATACTTTTTGGGATACCTGTGGGTTGACCTTTAGCGTCTTTTTCTTCTTCGATGCCATAAATAACTACACCACCTGTGCAATTTGCCATTGAAGATATATCTGCTAAAAAATTATTTGTACCATCATCATTGTTTTCGGGAAATGCTTCCTTATAATCAAGTATTCTGTCTTCCATTACACCATCTTCAATAAGACGGTTAATATCTTCTACCTTCTTTAATTCATTATTAATCATATCAAATCTCTTTCCTCTAACACCTCGGCCTCGAACACGAACAACTTCGTCTCCTTATCCTTCCAGGCATTGGCCGGCAGGCCGGCCTTGTGCAGACACAGATATGACAAGGTCTCCTCCCGGTTCCAGCCTTCCTCCGGGGCCACCTGCGGTAAAAACACCCCGCTGCGTCCGCCTTGCTGAACAATTATCCCGTGCTTGCCGACTATAAATTCATCGGGCGAACCTATCTGTCTCTTGGGCGTCAGCACCGATATCTCATATTCCAATTTTGATAATTCCTTTTCAGTGACGGCCGGGAAACGGGGATCCCCGGTGGCCGCCGCCACCGCCATCTCCGCCACCGCCTGATACAGGGGCCTTATTCCTTCGATATAGCCTATGCAGCCCCTTAAATTGCCGGCTTCTTTCAGGGTAACGAAAACACCCCGCAGTTCGGCCAGCCTGGCCGTCAACGGTTTGGATTTTGGTATATCCTGCCCCTTTACCGCCGCTTCGATGGATGCGTGAGCGATCCGGAATAATTCCTTCTTCTCTTCAATGGTCAATTTATCGCTTTCCGTTGCCTTTGCCTCTGTTTTTTTATCTTTGATCTTTTCTTTTTTATTTTTTGTATCATAGAGCCCCGCCGCCAGATAGCCCACCACCTGGCCTTTGTCCCCGGTTACATCACCGGAGGTCCGGTAGTCATAGACCACGGATTTATCCGCCCCCAGATAGCGGCAGGCCAGCATCACCGTCACCACCGGGCCGCCCCCGCAGGCCTCACATTTTTCAAAGGCCAGGTTGCCGGCCAGTTTTTCCGGGTCATATTTCCTCACGGCGTCCACCACCAATTTATCGAGTTTTTTCGCCTCGGCATGGGAATGGTAGTGCGACAGGTCGCTGGAGGCCAGCAGCAGGACGTCGTCCCGCCCCTTGACCGCCCCGGCTATGGCCTGAGCCAGACGGTCACAAGATGCCAGGGATTGATCGTAGAGCATTATGGGCACGATCCTGAATCCCGGCTTCAGCACCGACTGCAGGAATGGAAGCTGTATCTCCAGTGAATGCTCCTTGGCATGGGCCCCGGGGTTGTCATGAATGTATTTCGGATCCTGGGAAATTATTTCTTCGGCCAACTCGGAATCGATCTCGGCTTTTCCCAGCGGCGTCTCCCAAGCGCCGAAACCGTAGACTGCTGCACCCTCAAAATAGGCGCTATGGCTGGGCCCTACCATAATGACAGTGGAGATATTTTCCGGACTGATGTTCTTGTATGCATAGGCCGCCGTCGGACCGGAATACATATACCCGGCATGAGGAACGATGATGCCCGTCAACAGTTCGTCGCTTTCGGTCCTCTTTGCCGCATCAAGATATTTTTTTATCTGAGCCGATAAGGTATCGGCATCCCCCGGATACCAGCTTCCGGCAATGATGGATCTTCTTATACTCATTGCTTGTCCCTCCTTATCCGGCTGAGCGCTACAGAACCCCAGCCATAAAAAGTTCAACACCAATGGCAGGCATATATATTTCATGATTCACAAAAAGCAAGGGTAATATATTCGTGAAAATCTCACCCGATCCGTGTTATCCGTGTGCAATTATGCCCTATCGGCAAATTTCGGATAGTCCATTCCAAACCGCCATTTGTGGTAGAACTTCAGGGCCAGAAATGTGGCGATCAGTATCGGGATGAACACCGGGAACAGTATGCCGGAAAGGACGACCAGCATCAGCGAGCCGGCCTGGTAGGACAGCATGGTCCAGCGCATATTGGCCGAGAGCACGGCCATCACGAACAATGGCAGGGCCGCACCGGACGCCGCTAGGCAGAGATAATCCTTAAAATGGATCGACAGCAGCAGGCTGGACAGCATCATGGTCAGCGCCAGCCAGCGGGTGGCTTTGATGCCCATAAAGACCCCGGTTGTGATGTTGCCGGTGGCCTGGTCCGAATTGTGATCCGGGATGGTGGTGTTCAGGTATACCGCCGAGACCGCCAGCACATAGGGGACGGAGAACAACCATATATTGGTATTGTCCCTGCCGGCAGAGATCCAGCCGGCGGCAAAGGCCAGCAGGCCGTACCCCAAGCCGTTGGCCAGCATATCCAGAAAGGGCTTGGCCTTGAACTTGAACGGCGGCACCGAATACAGCAGGCCTAAAATGCCTGATAGCATGATGACGATCCCGAATAAAACGGAGAATTTCCAGAAACCAATGACTATAGCCGCCAGGAAAAGGGCTGCGGCTTCGATGATGATGGCTTTTTTGTTTACGTAGCCCTCAGCCACCAGAAATAATTTCTTATTGAGTCGGTCGGTCTCCACATCGAATATCTGGTTGACTATATAGACCGCCCCCATCAGGCCGCTGTATATCAGCACAGCCAGCCAGAATTCTTTGGGCAAGACAAGGATAATTGATAGCTGCCCCTGACCCCGGGCATAGCCCACCAAAAGCATGGTCCAGGCCGGGATCAAAAGGATCGGCCGCAATACAAAAAAATAATCCAGGATATTTGATTTTTTATTTATCATCTTTTATTTTTTTATCACCAGACTATCCGGAGAGGTGCCGTCCACCCGGACCATCCTCACCTTAGCGGTGCTGTCGCTGATCTCTATCTGGCAGTAATGCAGGCTGGACTCGGCATGAAAAGTGGAATCGCCGGGATTGACCTCGTACAGCGGCGCCCCGCCCCCTCCGGTGATTATGTAGTTGACCCCGGCCTGCCGCTGCCTTTCGTAAAAATGCTCGTGCCCGCAGAAGACCATGTCCACCTGGTTATGGCGGAACAGCGGCTCCAGATTCTCCAGTATCTTTTTGTCGCTGCCCCGCTTGCCGGAGGAGAATGTCTGGCGGTGCTGGATAACGAACAGCCATTTGTATTTGGGCCGGGAGTTTTTAAGCTCGGCCTCAACCCATTGGTATTGCAAACTGCCTGGCGAGAAATCCTCCTCGGTGTTGAGCATAACGAAATGGGCGTTCAGATAATCGAAGGAGTACCACTGTTCATTGCCCGGCAGGGCGAATAGTTTAAGGTAATTATCGGCCGTCCTCTCGTGGTTGCCGATCACTGTCAGCAGGGGAATGAAAGAGGAAAAAGACCGACTGGCGTCGAAGAACTCCTGCCACTGGTCCCAGATCCGTCCGTCCTGGATGTAATCGCCGGTATGAATAAGGAACTCGGGATTATATTGGGTTATGGCAGCGATCACCTTTTTGTGCTGCTCCGGGAAGGTTCGGGTGTCGCCGTAGATGACAAAATTGAAATCCCGCATCTCCCGGGGTGCGGTCTTAAAACTGCAGACCGGGGCGACCACGTTCAGCAGTTGGTAGTAGTAGCGGGTGTCGGGTTTAAGATCCTTTATCCTCAGGTGGTGCAGAGTCCCGGCCTGGTCGTCCCGCAAGATGCGGTTTATCTTGCCCTTGGGCCCGTAGGCCAGTTTTCCGGAAACAGGAATATTGGTCTCCCAGCTTATGGTCATGGTGGTCTGGGGGTCGCCATCCCAGGATAGGTAGGGGCCTTTTTTGATCTCGGGCTTGTGTTGTTTCCCGAACGATCCGGCCAGGGCTAACACAGAGAAAGCCATTAAGAGAGCCATAATTGCTGTTGCTTTTTTCATCTTTATCCCTTTAATGTTTTATATAATTCACTTAATTAATGATTATAGCAATGTCGTTTTATTATGTCAAGCAAAGGATTTACAGTATTACAGACTATTAAAGATATTGACTAAACATCTGACTATATGTTATCATTACCATACTTTGTGGGCCCTTAGCTCAACGGTTAGAGCAGCGGACTCATAATCCGTTGGTTCCGGGTTCAAATCCCAGAGGGCCCACCAGAAATATTCGAGGGACGATCATTTGATCGTCCCTTTGTTATTTTCATTCAAAACCGGTCTCCGCTTTCTCTTATAATGGCTCTTCTCTGCTCCGCTTTTAATACTTCGACCGGCTCAATAACATTAGTAGGGGGAAGGGGGAGATCAATGGGACTGGGGAATTTCTTATCACAGGGACAGATAAAACCAACAAACACAAACCGATCATTTTGCCTGCCAAAATGATCGGGCGGGGTATGGGGGCGGTCGGCGGCATCGGGCAAGGGCAGAGTGATAAAAATAATGTTAAATACTTTTATTCGTATTTCTTTTGATAGACATTAGCTGGAACGCCCCCAGGACTTCTCTTTGTTACTTTCTCTTGGTCACAAGAGAAAGTAAGGCACGTTTTGG
>JAHJLF010000085.1 GCA_018821925.1 Candidatus Edwardsbacteria bacterium | reverse complement strand
CGTTTTGGGGAATTATGCTGTTCTTTTTCTTTTTTGTCCCGCACCTCTCCCCTACCCCTCTCCTAAAGCATTAGGAGAGGGAAGGGTGAGGTCAAAAGCTCGTCGCTAAACCTCTGCTTGGAAGCCTTTTTAATGATGGCCTCCCCGCCTTGGCGGGGTTAACGGCCTTCTTTATTCAGCAGCAGAGCTAATGCGACTTTTAGCAGGCAAAGACATTATAGCCCACCGAGACCCCGCCATCCCTCCTACGCTCTGCTTCGGCGGACAGGCAGTGGAGCGGCATTGCTGCAGCTCCGAAAAAGCATTCAGCGTGTTACTGGCTTATAGCCGGTTCTGGTCCGATGAATGCCGGAGCGAACGCCACACACACCGCGCAACTGGGCGGAAAAGGCTCTTTTGTTACTTTTCTGGCCCACAGAAAAGTAAAATAAAACGGCTGTCCCTTTCTACCAACTTTCTCTTTGAAGAGAAAGTTGCAAAGAGAACCTGTCGCTATACCTCTGCCCGGAAGCCTTTTTAATGATGGCCTCCCCGCCTTGGCGGGGTTAACGGCCTTCTCTGTTCAGCAGCAGAGCTAATGCGACACCCACATAAAGTGCTGATTGGAGTTGATGGGCAAGGTGAAGGTGAAATGCAAGAAGGAATTGCAGGCCGTGGCCGATGAAGTGGCGGATCAGCCGTCGCCGGGGTAATATATTATCTATTAGCTAATTCAATTAATATTTTCTTTAATAAATCATAGCCTTTTAGATTTTTTATTTCCGGCAATTTATCTACCTTTTTTATAATTTCTTTTACTTCTTTTGGCTCTTCCGGAATTGTGCTATAAATAATTCTTGCACACTCTGAATCTGGCAAGCTGATAACGGCCTTAATGAAATCTTTCTCTGGGTTTTGCCAATATTTTGCAAGAACATCAATAAACACCTCCCCTAGTTCAGCATTGTTTTTATTAATCAGCGTCATTTTTATTATATATGTAACATTTAATTTCCCTTTCATAATTATACCAATGAATGTATTTAAAAGATGTTCATCTTCTTGCGTTTCCGGGAATGACTTTGCTTTGCTTTCAATTTTATTATTTTCATTTAATTCATAATACTTTATAACAGAATCAATATTATTTGATGTACTGTGTGCCATTGTAAAATTTTCAAGATTGTATTTTAAAGCACAATATATTGTTGAATCTTGTATAGTTTGCGTATTCCTTTTAATATCCACTTTTGTATTATTATTTTCTTCTATTTTACCGCACGAATAAAATATTGTTGCGATGATTACGAATATTATTGTATTTCTCATATAACCCCCAATAATTAATATTTTAAATCTCTCTCCCGCCGATGAACGTCCTCTCCACTTTTATCTTATGGATCTCCTCGGGCTTCACCTTAAAGATATCCTCCGACAGGCATATGAAATCAGCCGCCTTGCCCGGCTCCAGCGTTCCCTTCCAGGCCTCATCTCCCGAAGCGTAGGCCGCATCCACCGTATAGGCCTTTATCGCATTCCATAATGAAACCCTTTGTTCCGGATGGAATGACGGCCGGTCGGCCGGGATCCTCTGCCGGGTAACGGCTGCCTGTATGGCCCAAAACGGGTTGGGCTTCTCTATGGGACAGTCCGAGCCGAAGACCATCCTGGCCTTGCTCTTGGACAGATCTCCGAACGGGTAGGCATAAGCCCCCCGCGCACCCCAGTATCTTTCTATGAGGTCAAGGTCGGACGGGCAGTGGATGGGCTGCACCGAGGCGATGATGTTCAACTCATTGAACCGGGCGATGTCATCGGGATGAACCAGCTGACAATGCTCTATGCGATGCCGCAAACTTTTTCCGAAACTTTTAGCCTTCTGGAAGGTATCCAAAGCCAGGCGATTCCCGGCATCGCCGATGGCATGAATGGCGCAGGCCAGCCCATTCTTCGAAGCCTTGCTTACCAGGGCCAGCAATTCCCCGGGTGGCACGGTGTTCATGCCCAATGTGGCGCTGTTGCGGTATGGCTCCAGCATCAGGGCGGTCTGGGAGCCCAGCGAGCCGTCCGCGAAAAGTTTTACTCCCCCGATCTTCAAATTCTTATCCCCGAAGCCGCTTTTTATACCGGCCGAGATCAGTCCGTCCAGGGCCTTGATATTATGGTAAAGCGTTCCCCTTAAGAATAATTTATTCTGCCTTGATAAAAACTGCAGAACATTGAATTCCTCGACCCCCTCCATGGTATGGAACCCAGTCAGGCCCATTTTGGCGAACATCTTCTGGCCCAGGATCACAGCCTTGGAATATTCCTCCTCGGAGGCTTTGGGAGCCAGGCGATAGTAGTGATTGGCCGCCTCCTCCCGCAGTAGGCCGCTGGGCCTGCCTTTGGCGTCGCGCTCTATGGCGCCACCGGAAACATCCGGCGTTTGGGAGTGGATGTCCAGGGCCACCATGGCTGACGAATTCAGCCAGATGGTGTGCCAGTCCTTGCTCCACAGCATGACAGGATTGTTGATGGACACCGTGTCCAGATCCTGTGCGGACGGCAGACGGTCGTCGGTCCAGATATTTTTGTTCCAGCCGCCTCCCAATATCCACTGTCCGGGCGGTTTACCGGAGACATATCTGGCCACCACCTGCAGACATTCTTTGATGGACCGGATACCGTCCAGATCGGGCCGGGAAGCCAATAGCGAGTAGTTGCAGAAATGGGTATGACAGTCGGTGAAGCCCGGCAGGACCACTTTTCCCTTAAGGTCGATGACCTCCGGCCCCTGGGCCTTGTATTTGCCGAGTACCTGGCTGTTCCCGCCGACATCGAGGATCATACCGCCCTTTGAGTCGCAGGCCAGGGCCTTGGCCCTCTGCCGGCCTTTCATGGTATGGATGTCGGCATTTATTATTACCGTGATGCTTTTTTTCATCTATTCGCCTTTCGCATGGTAATATTCCCAGCGATCCAGCAGCCTCCGCAGTTCCTGCTTGTTGGCATCGAATTCGTTCATCAGTTCCTTCATTTTCTCGCCGTTCTTGTAGATATCGGGATCGGCCAGGCCCCCGGAGGGCAACTCCAACTGCCTCTGCCGGGCCTCTAATTTTGCGATGCGATGCTCCAACTCGGAGATCAACCTCTGGCGCTTGCGTTCCCCGGCCGCCTCCTGGGCCTTGCGCCGCTTGGCCTCCTGCCAGTCTACCTTTTCCTCGCTGGCCGGATCGGGCTTGGGAGCATTGCCGGCGGCCTGGGTAGATTGGCGGTCCAGCTCCTTTTTATACAGATATTCGGAATAATTTCCGGGATACACCTTTATCGCCTGGTCGGCCACCTCGATGATGGTGTCCACCACCTGGTCAATGATATAGCGGTCGTGGGTCACCAGCACCACCGTCCCCTTGAACTCTTTTAAGGCCTGCTCCAGCACCTCCTTGCCCTTGAGGTCCAGGTGATTGGTGGGCTCGTCCATTATCAATAGATTGGCCGGCAGCAGCAATGTGCAGCACAGGGCCAGCCGGGCCTTCTCCCCGCCGGACAGCACTTTTACCGGCTTGAAGACATCGTCCCCGGAGAATAAAAATGCGCCCAGGATGGTCCGCACCCGGCCCGGTGTTTCGGTCGGGATCACCGACTCCACCTGTTCCATCACCGTCTTACCGGGATCCAGCATCTCGGCGGTATGCTGGGCAAAATAAGCGATGCTGACATTGGGGGATAAATTTTTCTGCCCCAGCGTAACATCCTCCACCCCGGCCATCATCTTAAGCAGGGTGGTCTTGCCGGCCCCGTTGACGCCCAACAGGCCCACCTTGTGGCCCTTCTCCACCAGGAAGTCAATATTTTTGAGCACCACCTTGTCGCCGTAGCATTTTGTCACGTTGGACAGTTCCAACATCCGCCGCCCGCAGTGGGGCGCCTCCGGCAGTCCCAACCTGAAGCTGCGCCTGCTCTGCGGTATTTCTATCCTCTCCGCCAGCAGCCTTCCCAGCATCTTCTCCCGGCTGTGCACCATAGCCCGCTTGATGAAATTGCCCCTCCAGCGGGCGATGAATTCCCGGATATGTTCTATCTCCTTGGCCTGCTCCTCTTTTTGTTTGACCAGCAACTCCCGGCGCTTCTCCTTCTCCTCCAGGTAGCCCGAATAATTGGTATGATAGAGTGAAAAGCGCCCCAGGTCCAGCTCGTATATCTTTTTTATGGTCCGGTCGATGAAATAGCGATCATGGGAGATAACCACCATCGAGCCTTTAAAGCTTTTCAGGTAGCCCTCCAGAAAGTCCATGGACTCGATGTCCAGATGGTTGGTGGGCTCGTCCAGGAACAGGTAGGATGGTTCCTCCAATAAAAGCTTGGCCAGGGCCAGGCGCATCTTCCAGCCCCCGGAGAAATTCTCCACCGGCTGATCCAGGTCGGCCGGGCCGAAGCCCAGCCCCTGCAGCACCGATCGGGCCCGGGTCTCCAGCAGGTAGCCGTCGAATCCTTCGAACATATGGTGCAGTTCGCCGTAGCGTTCCACCACCGGGGCCAGTTCGGGATCATCCTGATCCATGGTGGACATCAGACTGGAGAGCTGGTCTATCTCCTCCTGGATGGAACGCTGGTCGGCAAAGACCGACATCGCCTCTTCCAGAACGGACCGGCCGGCCAGCACCACTTCCTCCTGGGGCAGATATCCGGTGCGCATGCCGTTGGAACAGGACCGTTGGCCCTGGGTGGGAGTCATCAACCCCAGGGCCACCTTGAACAGGGTGGTCTTGCCCGCCCCATTGGGGCCGACCAGGGCAATCCTCTCGTTAAGGCCGATATTCCATCCCAAATTCTTGAAAAGGGTCTTATCGCCAAAGGATACGTTTATGTTGGAAAGCTGGATCATGGCGTTAAGTTTACCATAAAATACCCGGCGATTGCAAAGGGCTTGACTTTTTGCCGTTCAGGGTAGATAATTGGGTTGATAATCAAAGGAACGAGCATGAAAAGTTTTAAAATTTCCCTGTTGATAATTTCGGCACAACTATTCTCTGCCGGGTTTATTTTCGCCGGGACCGTCCCGCCGGACTCCACCATTTTCCCGGGGCAGACCGGCGCCACCTTAAGAAACTCGCTGATCTCGTCCTATAAATCGACCTCCAATCTGGGCTACGACGTCGGACGGGATGTTATGTATGGGGAAATCGACAAGCTGAATGACAGCCTGGAATGCGTTTATAGTGGATATAAGATATACATGGATCCCAACCAGGATCCCAGCACCTGGGCTTACGATCATGATATCAACTGCGAACATACCTGGCCCCAGAGCCGGCTGTCGTCCAGCACTGCCGTCTCCGACCTTCACCACCTCTTTCCCACCGAGGTCCAGGTCAACGGAGACCGGGGTAATTATCCCTTCGGTGACATCGTGGACAACCAGGCTAATTATTGGTACCGGAACAACGTGCGCACCTCTACCGTGCCGTCCTCCAATATTGACGAGTATGCCGAGTGTCTTTCCGGCGTAAAATTCGAGCCCCGGGAGAAACAAAAAGGCAACACCGCTAGGGCCATGTATTATATCCTGACCTTCTGGCAGCTGGGCGACACCAACGATTCCTGGTGGACCGGCCAGCGGGATGTTCTGTACGCCTGGCATGTCAACGACCCGGCCGATGCCCGGGAGATAGCCCGTACCAAGAAGATAGCCACCTACCAGCAGAACAAGGTCAATCCCTACGTGTTGGACAGTACTTTGATACGCCGGGCTTATTTTCCATCCCTGGGAGTAACGGGCAAGCCTCAGATCAATATAGCCGATAGAAATAAGTTGTACCAGAACAATCCGAACCCCTTCAGGGATAAGACCGTCATAAGTTATTCCCTTGCTTCGCCGGGTCAGGCCCGGATCGAGATTTACAACCTGCTGGGACAGGCGGTGAGGATGATCGAAGTCAATAAACCTGCTTCGGGCAGATATGAATTGGAATGGAACGGTGCCGATCAGGCCGGCAGAATGCTTCCGCCGGGAGTATATTTTTACCGGCTCTCGGTTAACGACAAAACGATTGACTTAAAGAGAATGATAATGTTGAAATGACAAAAGGGCCGGATTTCCGGCCCTTTTCGTTTTATCTGTTCAATTAAAAGAGATCCCTGCGGGACAACATTCTTTTAATGCCCGACTGGACCACATCCAGCTCGGCCGAGGCGCAGGTCCTGTCCAGCCCCCTGACCCCGTAGAAATTCTTATTCAGAGGGCGCCAGAACTCCGGCTCGCTCCGGCCGAAGATGGCGAAGGTGGGGGTGCCCACCGCCGCCGAAAGGTGCATCACCCCGGTGTCGTTGCAGACCATCAGCCTCAGCGGTTTCATCACCGAGATCAACTGGCGAATATTAAGCCCGGACAGCGTCTTGACCTCGCTCTTCACCAGCCCAAAAAATCTCTCCCCCAACTCATCCTCCCCCGGACCCCAAAACACCGTCACCTGAAACCCGAAATCCTTGATCAGCCAGTCGGCCAGGGCCGCGTAATTCTGATGCGGCCAGCGGTTGCAGACATTATAGGCTCCCAGGTGGATGCCAACCGTCCGCTCCGGCATGATATGATTATTGTAAAGGATGTCCCGGCCCTGCTCCTCCTCCTGGGGCGATAGGGCGCACCTCTCTCCCATATCTTTAGTCCTGATGTTAAGATATTCCAGGATATTCAGATTGCGGCGGGTCTCGTGAACCCGCTCTCCGGAGCCGGGAGCCAGCAGGTTATAAAACAAGTTAGGCCGGACCCCTGGGAATGGATTTTCGACCGAGCCCAAAATATATTTGGCCCCGGTAAGACGAGCCAAAATATCGCTGGACAGCGAATGGGATATGGTATTGAGCACCACCGCCAGATCGCAGCCCTGCCTTAATCCCTTCCACAGCCTCCACAGTTTGGCCGGAGAGGCCTGATACAGTTTTTCCGGAAAGATCAGTATCTGGTCAATATCGGAATTATTCTCCAGCACCCGATAGGTATACTGCCGGGCCACCACAGTGATATGGGCTTTGGGCAGGGACTGCCGGATGGCCCTGAAGGCCGGTGTGGACAACAGCAGGTCGCCCAGCTGGTCATGCTGGCGGATCACTATCACCCGTTCGATCAGCGACAGGTCCACCTCCCGGGGTTGGTAGCAGCGGTCCGACAGCAGCTTTCCCAAGATCCTCAGAAGGGCCGTCTTGAAATATTTCTCAAGGGATGGCAGCCTCATATCGCTATTGGCTGGCCTCCTATTTGTTGAATTGGATATTGTACAGTTTCCAGTAAAGGCCCCGGCCTTCCAGTAATTCCTGGTGCTTGCCCATCTCCGCGATCTTTCCCTGATCCAGCACTACTATCCGGTCGGCCCGCTGGACGGTGGATAGGCGGTGGGCGATGACGATGGCGGTGCGGTTGGACATCAGGCGGTCGATGGCCTGCTGCACCAGCACCTCCGAATGGGCGTCCAGGGCCGAGGTGGCCTCGTCGAATATCAGGATGGGCGGGTTCTTCAGGATGGCCCGGGCGATGGATATCCGCTGGCGTTCCCCGCCCGACAGTCTGATCCCCCTCTCCCCGATTACGGTCTGGTAGCCCTCCGGCATCTGGGATACGAACTGATGGGCGTTGGCGGCCCGGGCGGCCTCCTCCACCTGCTGTTGGGTGGCATCCCGCTTGCCGTAGGCGATATTGTTGAATATGGTGTCGTGAAACAGAATGGTCTCCTGGCCCACGATGCCCATCAGCTGGCGCAGCGATTTCGAGTCCAGCTCCCGCAGGTCCCTTCCATCCAGGTAGATCGCTCCTTTGATGGGATCGTAGAACCGCGGGATCAGGTCCACCAGGGTGGATTTCCCGGCCCCCGACGGCCCCACCAGAGCCAGCATCTCCCCCCGCTTGATCTCTAGGTTGATATCTTTGAGCACGATCACGGGAGCATTATAAGATGATTTCTCGGATACCGCAGGATTGGGACTGTAAGCAAAATCCATATGCTCGAATTTTATGGATTGACGGAACCCATCCACCGCAGTTGCCCCCGGCCGGTCGATGACCTCTGGCGCCTGGTCCAGCAGACTGAATATCCGCTCCGAGGCCGCCAGGCCCTGCTGCACCGTGGAGTTGACGCTGGCCAGCCCGTTGAGCGGCTGGATCATGGAGAAGGCCGCCGCCAGGAACACAAAGAACCTCTCGGGGCTGAGGGCGTTGGCCCCAGCGATGTAATCCTTGGCCACCCAGATGATCAGCACCCCCACCGCCGCCCCCAGATATTCGGTCAGCGGAGAGGACAGGGCGGACATGGTCTCGAATCGGAAGATGGTCCGGTAATAATCCCGGTTGTATTTGATGAATTTCTGCTTCTCGTATTCCTCGGCAGCAAAGGTCTTTACCAGCCGAATCCCGGCGATGGTCTCGGTCACCACCGCGGTCAGGTCGGCGATCCTCTCCTGCAGCTGCCTGCCCCTTTTCCGCAAGCGGCGCCCGATGAGGGTGATCAGCAGCAGACAGCCCGGCAACACCAACATGGCGATCAGCGACAGTTTCCAGGCCGCGATAACCACGATGGCCAGGTAGACCAGCACCTGGAGCGACTGCCTGACGATGGACAGCGACCCCTCGGTGATGGCCCCCCGCACCATGTTGACGTCGTTGGTCAGCCGGGAGACCACCTGTCCCACCTTGTTGCGCTGGAAATAGCCCAGCGACAGCTGCTGGAGGTGGCCGTACATCTGGTTGCGGATGTCCATGGTGATATGCTGTTCGATATGCACCGTCAGCAGGCGCTGCAGGTAGTTGAACAGGTTCTTGACGAAGAACACCGCCAGTATTATCCAGCAGAGCTTGGCGATCCCGGAGATCCGGCCCCCGCTGGTCAGCCACCACAGGAACCAGTTCTTAATCTGCTCCAATGAACCGCTAAAGCCTGAGGACAGGCTTATCTTTACCGCCTGCTGGGAGATCTGCTCCGGCTGGCTGAACAGCACCTTCATGAACGGGGCGATCACCCCCAGCGAAGCCCCCGAAAACAGGGCCAGGAACATCATGCAGATTATTGACAGGATGAACTGTTTTTTGTATGGCGCCAGATAACTTAACAAGCGCAGATAAAGACGCATAATATTTCTTGACCTTATTGTTTTTTTATGATATTTTTGAGAGATGGATATTCTATCGCCGCCCAAAACGGCCAAAGGCCGTTTCAAAAATAACTTCCTTACCGGCCTGGTGGCCATGCTGCCGGTGGGGCTGACCGCCTATCTCTGCTGGCTGCTGTTCAAATGGAGCGGGCGGCTGTTCGGCGAGCTGCTGATCTATATCCCCTATCTCCAGACCCTTCCTCAGATCGCCCGCTGGGGCATCGGCTTTATTTTGCTGGTCGGATTAATCTACCTGGTCGGCCTGCTGGCCTCGCATCTGCTGGGAAGGCGTCTGTTAAAATTTTGGGAGAATGTTTTGACCAAAATCCCCCTGGTCAGAATTATTTACGGCACCACCCGGCAGTTCACCGATAATTTCTTTACCAACAAATATGCCTTCCGCGAAGTGGTGGCGGTGGAATACCCCCGCCCCGGCACCTATGCTCTGGGTTTTCTTACCTCGGAGGTTCTGTGGGATATGGAGGAGGACCAAAAAGGTTACTCGGTATACCTGCCCAACACCCCCAACCCCACCGGAGGCCGGGTAATGATAGTTCCCCTGAAGCGGCTGTTCCGGATAAGCATCACCGTGGAGGAAGCCATAAAACTGATAGTTTCGGGGGGAATGGTCTCGCCCCAGGGGCTGAAAATACTGGCCTCGCTGGACCAAGATGCCTGATATCCTGAAGTTCTTAAATAATTATTTTAAGCGCCAGCCGGAGCTGTCCCATCATCAACTGCAGGCCCTGCTGACCCGCGCCATGCAGCACCAGGTCCTCTCCAAGGAGGAGGGATCCATGATGCGGAGGATATTGAACCTGGCCGATACCCCAATATCCTCGATCATGATCCCCAAATCTCAGTTGGTATGCCTGGAAGCTTCGGCCACCATGGGGCAGATCGTGGACGCTTTTTTAAAATGGGGTTTCTCTCGCCTTCCGGTGTATGACACCGATCAGGATAATATCATCGGAATTATCCACGTAAAAGAACTGCTGCGTTTCTGGCATCGTTCGGCCAAAAACATAAGGGCCGTGGAATTCATTCGTCTGCCCAATTTTTTTCCCCAGACTATGAAAGTGGCCCAGGCCCTGTCGGAATTCCAAAAACGCAATATCTCCATTGCCATTACCATAGATGAATACGGCATCCCGTCAGGAATGATCACCACCGAGGACCTAGTGGAACAGATTGTCGGGGAGCTTTATGACGAGTATAACGTGGAGCTCAGGTACTATCGGCTGATGGAGAACGGCAACTACCTGATAGATGCCTGTATCCCCTTGGATAAATTCCAGGAGATGTTCAAATTAAACCTGGAAAGCCAGGCCCATACGCTATCGGGGTATATCCTGGAAAAACTGCAGCGGATTCCCCTGCCCGGGGAGAAATTCCGCATTCATAATTTGGAATGCGCCGTGGAAGAAGGCACCCCGTCCAAACTAAAGAAGCTGGTTATTCACGACAAACGAGCATAACTAGAAAGCTCGGCCTCTTTTTAATAGGCTATTCGGCTGGTTCCGTATCCCCGGAGTCGCTGCCCTGCTGGATGGTTTCATCCGGCAAAGGCTCCTGTCCCCCCTCCATCTTATCGAAGGCCACTTCCTCCTGCACCCCGTGGTTCGGGATCTGATCCTTCCTAAGCTCGGCATCTATCTCCTGGTCTATCTTTTCCCGCTCCTCTTCTTTCTCTTTCAGATATTCCTCCAATTCCTCTATTTTGGCAGGTCCGAGAGGGTGGCCAGGCCGAAATAACGCAGGAACTCCGGGGTGGTGCCGTACAGTATCGGCTTCCCGGGGCGCTCGTCACGACCCACCACCGTCACTAAATTGCGTTCGGCCAGGGTGGACATCACCCCGTCGACATTGACCCCGCGAATGGCCTCTATGTCGCCCCTGATGATGGGCTGTTTATAGGCTATGATGGCCAGGGTCTCCAGGGCCGCCGCCGTCAGCCGGGAGGCCCGTTTGCCCCGGAAAAGTTCCTGAACCCATTTGGCGTATTCCGGGCGGGTGTATATCTGGTATCCGCCGGCCACCTCCACCAGGGAAAAGCTATGGCCGTCGCGCTCGTATTCAACCTTAAGCTCGGCTATCAGCTGCCGAAGTATTTTTTGGTCTATCTCCCCCAGCAGGGACTTCAATTTTGACGGAGCTATCGGCGTGTCGGTGGCGAACAGCAGGGCTTCTATCACCCTTTTGGCTTCATTTCTATCCATTAAGCATGTCCTTTAATTTTCGCTTCCGGTTGTATTTTAAATATAATGCTTGACTTTTATATGAATGATATGATATTTTTATATGTTTGTAAAGCATAAAATTATCAACAACATATAAAATTTGGAGGAATTAACGTGGCAGAGATCAAAAAGGTGGTTAAGAAGAAAAAAAGTTCGGTAACAAAAAGAGCCCGACAGGCTTTAGTCCGCAGAAAAAGCAACTCGGCCGTAAAATCGAAGATGCGCAAGGTGGTCAAAAAATTCAAGGTTGAGGGGAAAACCCCCGAACTGCTGTCAACGGCCTATTCCGAGATAGATACAGCCGCCAAGAAAGGCACCATCCACAAAAGAACCGCCGCCCGCCAGAAATCGCGTTTGGCAAAGACCTTAAATAAAAAGTAATCCGGATAAATATAGCGCTATTTCATAAAAGAATCGTCCCGAAGCAATTCGGGACGATTCTTTTATTAGGTTATAACCTGTTATTTTGATTTTATTATGTGTGGGGTCAGGAATATCAGGATCTCACGCTTGGCGGTTGATGTGGTGGTCGACCTGAACAGGGCGCCGATAAACGGAATATCCATCAAAATCGGAATTCCGCTCGAGGCCTTTCCTGCCTTGGTCTGCAACAATCCGCCGATCACTGCCGTTTCCCCGTCGTTCAGCACTATCTGGGTGCTGGCCTCGTTGGTCAGGATCACCACACCGCCCAAGATGGTGGCCGTGGGATCCAGGTCGCTGATCTCGGTCTTGACATCCAGGGTGATGTTCTCCGCGGAATTGATATGGGGGGTGGTGGTCAGCACCATACCGATGGTGTACATCGAAGTGACAGTATTGCCGCTCTCGTCTCTTAGGGAGATGGGTATCTTTTTGCCGCCCACTATCTTGGCCTCTTTATTATTGACCGTGGTGATCCGGGGATTCGAGATGGTGTTGGCTTTACGCTTGGCCTCCAGTACCGTCAGGGTGGCCGATATCTGGGCGAAGGATCGGATTGTCCCCACTGTCATCGATGGCCTGGTGCCGGCCGGCAGTAACTGGGGAACGCTGGCATTCTGCAGTTCGACATTAGCATCATAGCTGGCGATATTGGAGACGTTCCAGTTGATACCCAGGTCCTTGGTCACGTCCATATCTACATCCACGATCCGGGCCATGATCTCCACCTGCAGGGTGGCGGTATCCAGCAATTTGATCAGCTCGGCGATCTCGACCTGCTTAAAGGATACTTCGTTGATCACCAGGGCATTGGTGCGCTTGTCGACCTGGATGGAACCCCGGGAGCTGAGTATCTTGTTCAGGGATCCGATGATCTCGTTAGCTACCGCATATTCGATGGGATATACCACGGTCACCAGCTCCTGCCCCTGCTCTCTCATTCGCATATTTTCGGTAGCCTGCTTGGGGCTCATCACCCTGATGATGCCGCTCGATTCCTCGACCACCAGCCCCGCCGCCTTGACTATCTCCTCAAAGGCCCGGGCCCAGGGAACGTTATGCAGTCTCATACTGACCGATCCCTTGACATCGTTGCCCACGATCAAATTTCTACCGCTGTATTCGGCCATGGCCCTTAAAACAGTTATCACATCGGCGCTCTCAAGTTCCATGGATACGGATCTTCCGCCCGACAAGCCGCCGGTGGAGGCCGAACGATATCTTGGTTTCTGCGATTCAACATAGGCGGCCCGGGGCTGAATTGGCGTCGCCGGAAGGGCCAGTTTCTCCGGAGGAGCCGGAGGGGTGGGCGCTGCCGCATATATCGGCGCCGCGGGGATTTCCTCTATGACCGGCGGAGGAGTGCTGGGTGCCGCCGGAGTGGGGGTCATTGGCACCACCGGGGCCGCCGGCTGCTCTTCCATGACCAGCGTAGGCGTTGAAGGAGGCGGAGTAGAGGTCACGGGCACCACCGGGGTTTCCTCAACCATCGGAGGCGGCGGGGCCGGCATACTGGGCGGCACAGGAGACTGAGGAGTGGTTGTAGCGACAGCCATCTCAGAGGGAGCCGCGGTGGCCTTCCATTCTGCAAAGGGAGAGGTATCCTTGGTGGTCAGGGCGACGATGATATCATTCTCTTCTGTCATCAGCAGATAGTTGGGTTTTACGCCCATCTCTATCACGATCCTGGCGATCCCGCCCTCCCGGTCGAACTGGCTGGTGCTGATGGTGGTGATGCCTCCCTTGTTGACGGTCATGGTCTTATTGCCGAAGGCAATGCTGGCTCCTTTGATATCGACCACCAGCCGGTCGGGATTGCTGAGGGTGAAATCCTTGGAATCAAGGATATCGTCCCCGGTGATCACCACCTGGGTGACCCCTTCGGATTTCTTGACGGCGATATCCAGCACTTTGGCTGCATTGGCCAGGGAAAATACGGACAGCAGGACCGCAGCGGCCAACGGCAGTATTTTGTTGCTTCTATGATAGCTCATTTTCTTTTGCTCCCTTTGCTTTTACTTTCAGTTAACGGAACAACAAACTTGACGGTGCTTCCGGGGTCGCCCTGTTCGAAGACCACCGAAGAGTCGGTGATGGCAAAAACCTTTCCGCCGATCACCTGATCCCCTGGCTTAATTATATAACCTACGCCTTGCGTGTCGTTAATCAGGGCCAGCCTTCCCGAAGGACCCCAGATGATGCCGGTAAGGGTCATATTGCTTACATCCAGGGAGCTGACATCCGTAACCCCCGAGCCCTCGCCCTTTTTCTGGACCAGAGATTTAAAAGGATCCCTCCGCCCGGCTGGTTCGTAGGCATAGTTCTGGGCCCTAAAAAGAGTATCCTCACCGGCCGCCTTCAGGTCTATCGTCCCGGAAACCGCTGGAGGGTCTGCAGCATAGCCGACAGACGCCATGGCCAAAACGATAATTAAAAGGCTACCGAGGCTTACGAGAAGTTTTAGCTTTTGCACTGGCTTGATCTCCTCCTGATTTAAATACATAGGCATTGGCCGTGAAATCGGCCTTAATGGTACGTATCGGATCATTATTAGGGTTGATTTTTATTTGTGACGAAATTACAATTCTTGATAAATTTCCCAGTTTGGCCATAAATGTGGTTATCTGGTCAAAATTGCCGATTACCGACATGGCGACCGGTATGGCCGCGGAAAGCTGAGTGGCAGAGGCCAGCTTGCCCGGCTTGAACACCAGGAACCTTACCCCTGATTCGATCCCGGCATTGGTGATCTTTTTAAGCAGGCTGGGAATTTCACTATCGGTGGGCAGCAGTTCCTGGGCCTGGCCCCATTTTTTCTCCAGGGCTTTATACTGCTCCTCCAATTCGGGGAGTCTGGCCACGGCGGCCCGGACCTGCTCAAGCTCCTGACGCTGCTTGGCCTCCTGGACAGAAAGCTCCTGAATTCTTTTTTGAGACGGCTGATAGCTGAATTTGAAGAACAATCCGGCGATGATCAGGCCGAATAATATCAAGCCGATGGTTACTTGGATCTTGGGATCTTTGATATCTATGCTCATTTTGACCCCTTTCCGGCTGTTTGGCCCGTCGTTTCCGCAGGGCTGACAGGTTTGTTCGGGTTCTCGGTATATTTTGAAGTGATGGAGAATTTCACCAGATCACGCCCCTCGCTGGTGGCTTTGGTGGTTTGGGTCAATTCTACATTTGAAAAATACCCGGACCCCTTGAGCCGGTCCATGAAATCGGCCACGATAAGATTGGAGAACGTCATTCCTTCCATGGATATCAGGTCCTTGTCATCTTTCAT
>JAHJLF010000084.1 GCA_018821925.1 Candidatus Edwardsbacteria bacterium | reverse complement strand
TTCCTGATGGCGCCCCAGGGATCGACCAGGTGCTCCAGAACGTCTGCCATTATAATGACGTCAAAATGGCCGTCGGGATAATCGATCTCAATGTTTTCAATATTTCCAATGATCACATCGTCCAGCAGATGCCTGGTGGCCGCTATCGCGCCATCGTTGATCTCTATTCCGACCGCCTGGGCCGCCTTCCCCGATTTCTTCAATTCCATCAAGGTGGTGCCTTTGCCGCAGCCGATATCAAGCACTTTCAGCCCCTGGCCGGGGATCAAGGACATGATGTCCGTCCTGACATATCCGTAATATGCCTTGTCTTTATCTTTATATAAATTTCCCGCCTGGTCGCTCATGATGATTCCCCCGCTGTCCTTAATAAAGAGTGCTTTCTGTGCTTCATTTCAATTATCAGATATAAGCCCAGTGTGATATAGGTCTCTGTCAGCAGGACCGACAGGGCGGTGCCGTTGCCGTAAAATCTGGGGGCCAGCCAAAGATTCAGCAGGATGTTGAGCACCGAACCCGATATCAACACCGTGGTATAACTTTTTTTCAGACCGTAGGCCAGCAGGGTCTGGTAGGCCGGGATATTCACGGCTACGATCAGGGGCACAAAGCTTAAAATCCTAAGCGCGGTGATGGACTCATTTACGAACTCCCCCGTAAAAAAATAAACCACCTGCCCCGAGAATGCAAACAACGCCGTGCCGGCGATGAAAAACAACCCGAAGATGGGCGGGCCGACCCTTTGAAAGAATCTCCGGAACTGGTCGCTTGATTCCTCTGCCCTGGCGCAAACATAGGGATAGATCGCCTGAAATATGACGCTGGCCAGGCTCCTTAAGGCCATTACACACCTCTCGGCCACATAGTAATAGCCCACCGCCGTATCATTGGCCACAAGCTTCAATATCAGGACATTGGTGTTCATATAGATGTTGATACTGAAGGTGGACACAAAAATGTGCCAACCTTCCGTTAAATTCTCTTTCAATGAAGCGATCGTCGGCAAAGCATACCTGACCCTAAAATATTTCCAGACGATCCAAAGACTCACCCCGCCCATCAAAATAGCGGCGGCGGAATTCAGCGCCGCAAACTTGATATAGTCTCCCTCCTCTTTAATGACTACAAAAAGCAATATGAAAACCACTGCCCTCGACGCCAAGTTGAGATAGGTGATATACTTCATTCGCTCAATCCCCTGAAAATACCAGATCGGAAAGAGGACATTCCCCAGCAGGCCGGAAAACGTGACCATATAAAAAAGATGGTCCACCCGAAACAGGGGGATGCTGTATATCACCGCCACCATCAGGAGAATACTGATGAAAAACAGGCCAGCCTTGATGGTCATCACCGCGCTGAAAACATCAGATACCTTTTTTGGATCGTGGCGGTTGACGGAAATATCTTTGGTGGCTGACAGGTTAAAGCCATAGTCGGTAAACATCTGGAAATATGTCAAAAGCACGGAAGCCGTGGCCCATAGTCCGTACTTCGGAAATCCCAAAACCCTGATCACGTATGGGGCGGTTATTATCGGGAATAAATAATTCATCCCCTGCAGGACGGACAAGGAGAAGAAATTCCCGGCCAGCCTTTTTGAATTTGAAGACAAATTATTTATCTTGTAGCCGTTCATTCCGATCCTTCAAGCTTTTTATGTAAATGGCATAGAAACAGCACGTTATTTGCTTTATCGCGGTCAATGAACAAAAGTGAAACAGCGATGAAAACGATGATCATGCCAACTAAGCCAAACTCCCGGGGAGAAAGCAATCCAGCCAAAATAATTCCCACAATAAACTGAATTCCCGGATTGGAAAAATTATCGATAACGATCCAAGCAAGCCCGGTCAGGGTCTTTTGTTTTAATGACATTTACAAACCGCAGCAAATTTCAAAGTTGGAATTCATCAGGTTATGAGTTTCCCTGATCAGGTCTTTGCTGGGATGCCAGGCAGGCCCACGGCATTAGCTTTCGGGATTTTGAACACCGGTCACAATAACGGTCCTTATAAAATGCATCATCATCGACAACATTATTCCCAGCAGCAGTCCCAGGAACCCAAAAACAAAAAAATTCCTCCAGGGTCTGGGACTTATCGGATTCTTTCTGACATATGGCCGGTCAACATATTGGTAGCTGTGGGCCAGCGCCAGCTTTGCCTTGATATTGTTGTATCGTTCCCTCAACTCTATCATTTTAGTTTCAAGTTCTACTGGATTGAAACCCAAATTGTTCCGACCCCTGATCAATTTAACCGCCTCTTCCTTAATCTTAGTGGCCCTGTCTACCGCCAGTCGGACATCCAAAAGGGCGGTTTCCAACTCCACCTTTTTTATTTCAAACCTGCTCATCAGATACTGGTTGTTTTTCAGGTAGTCGGCCAGGCAGTCGATGGTGGCCATCGTTGATTGGGGGTCGCTCTGCGATTGGACGATCATTTTGAATAAATTGTCCGAGCCACGGACATCGTCGATCCTAGCCAGACGCAGTTTTTGCAAAAGCAGATCGGACCCCAAGTCCGATTTATCGGCCTGGCGTAGCCGGTTTCTCAGCAGATTGATCACAGTCCTGGTCTCCGCCACGCTGACCAAAATAGTGTCTTCATCCTGGGACCCGGCTCCGGAGATTTTGGGAAGCGCGATCCAAGCTTCGCCCTGGTAAACCTTGGGCAAGGCCAGCTGGCTGAATAATCCCACAGCGGCCAGAATAACTCCGCACAGGGCGATCAGCAGCCGATAAGGCTTGAAGACCTTCCCCAGCGCCATCAGATCATTTTCCTTGTCCATCTTAAAACCGGCTCCTTTATAAATTTTAAAAAATCTTTCCCGCCCCTGATATCGCAGGGCACTATCCTAATTTTAGGCCGGGTGCTATTTTTTCAAATACCATTCAATGGTCTGCTGCAGCCCTGCCTCAAAATTTGTCGTGGCCTTGAAGCCGAACTCCCGCTCCGCCAGGCTGGTATCCAGCATTCGCCTGGGCTGCCCGTCCGGCTTGGTGCTATCCCAAATGATACTTCCGTCAAACTTCATCAGCCGGGCAATCAGTTCCACCAGTTCTTTGATCGAGATCTCGAAACCGGCCCCCAGGTTGACGGGGTCCGATTTTTGGTATCTTTCGGACGCCAGCAGAACGCCTTCGGCGGCATCCTCAACATATAAAAATTCCCTAGTTGCTTTTCCCGTTCCCCAAACAATTATTTCTTTTTGGCCAGCGACCTGGGCATCGTGTATCTTTTTGATCAAGGCGGGAATGACATGCGACGACCCGGGGTCAAAATTATCCCGGGGACCGTACAAATTTACCGGCATCAGAAAAATCGAGTTAAAGCCATACTGCTGCCGGTAGGCTTGCGATTGGACTAACAGCATTTTTTTAGCAAGGCCGTAAGGAGCGTTGGTTTCCTCGGGGTAGCCGTTCCAGACATCGTCTTCTTTAAAAGGCACCGGGGCAAACTTGGGATAGCAGCAGATGGTTCCCAGCGCCACGAATTTTTCAATCCCGGATTGTCTGCCGATCTCCATCAGTTGGGTGCCCATCATCAGATTGTCATAAAAAAACTCTCCGGGCTTCTCCCGATTGGCACCGATCCCGCCCACCTTGGCCGCCAAATGAATGACTATATCAGGATGGGCATCGCGGTATAACCGCTTAACAGCGCCAAAACTTACCAGATCATAATCCTTTATGTCTGGAACGAATATATTTTGGCAGCCGATGTCTCGTAGTTTCTGGACCAGGAAGGAACCTAAGAACCCGTTACCCCCGGTTACTACCACTTTTTTACTGTCCCACCACTCCATATATCTCTTCTTTTTTATAATCACAAATTATTGCGATTTCCGTTTATAAAATATTAAATAATATAGGCTTTTAAGAAGAACGAATTATTATACCATAAAACCGGAAATAATATATAATCTGCTGTTATCAATCCGCTAAACGTTGCAGCCAGATTATTCAACCGCAGGTCTTTAGAAAAACGTCATGTTCAAATATTATGGTTTTAACAAATATCAATAAGCATTCCGGGGGAATATCACCTGCAGCACGGTCCTGATCAATATCTTGATGTCCAGGAACAACGACCAGTTCTCGATATAAAAGATGTCACACTTGGTGCGCTCCACAATGGAGGTATCCCCCCTCCAGCCGTTGACTTGGGCCCAGCCGGTCACCCCGGATTTCATCTTGTGCCGGGAGGCATAGCGGGGGATCTGATCCTTGAATTTCTCCACAAAGAAAGGCCGTTCCGGACGGGGGCCCACCAGGCTCATATCCCCCTTGATGACATTGAAAAGCTGGGGCAGCTCGTCCAGGCTGTATTTGCGCAGGAATGTACCCAGAGGGGTCCGGCGGTCGTCGTTCTGCTTAGCCCACACCGGTCCGGTCTTTTCCTCGGCCCCGGCCCGCATTGAACGGAATTTCAGCATATTAAAAGGCTCTCCGTCATATCCCACCCGTTCCTGGGCGTAGAATACTGGCCCCGGGGAAGTATGTTTAATAAGCCCAGCTAGCAGCAGATACAGGGGAGACAGGACGATGACGCCCAGGGTGGCGGCCGCCAGGTCAAAGATCCTTTTGTTGATCAGGTCCCACTCGGTCAGCGGGATCTCCCGCAGGCCGATGACCGGTATATTGCCCAGCTGGGAGATGCTGGTGTCCCGGCCGATCATATCCATAAGATCGGGAACGAATTTTACCTCCACCGGCCGGTGTTCGGTGGAGTTGACTATCTCGATGACGGCGGACTGCATTTCATGGGGCAGGACGATGAACAGAGCGTCCAGCCGGTATTCATCGATCAGCCGGGAGATCTCGTTGTATTTTTTGATGCTCAGTTGTTTTACGGTTGTCTCGCTGAATGACGATTCGTCCGCGCCGTTGGCCGAGATCAGGCACTCTATTCCATAGCCGTATTCGGGGTTGAATTTAAGCTGTTCGATGATCTTAATGGCGATGTCCCCGCTACCGATGATGGCGGTCCTTTTGAGCCCGCCGCCATGTTTGGCCACGATCCGTTTAAAAAGGCTTACCGCCACGATCCGCTGGGCCGAAAGCAGGAAGAATGACAACACCGAAGCCATGGCCAGCACCAGCCGGGACCAGACCACTTCCCGGTAGAAGAAGGAAAAGGCCATGATGGCCACGATACCCACGAAGGTGCCCTTGGCCACTCGGTAGATCTCCTCGTCAGGGGCAAATCGGCTGCGGTTTTCGTACAGACCCAGCAGCCAGAAGATGCTGACCCATAAAAAGGCCACCACTAAGGAACCTACCAGATACGGCTGGAATGGCGGACGGCCCAGGGGAATGGGCAATAAGTGGGAATCAAAACGCACCCAGAATGAAAGGATAAATGCCATCACGATAAGCACAACATCGGCCGCCATGATTATCCCGGAATATGTTAGCTGCCATCTGCGGTTCATTTTATAATCTCATACCACATACTGTTGACCTTGATGTAATTATTAACGACCTTCGTCTATCGGTATGCAGGTTTGCAAAATATATTGGCGGATTTTGCCGATAAAAACGTTCTTGGAAAACCGATGACTATTTTCTATTATAGTATTAGTATTATATTTGGTTGTTTCATGAGTATCTAAAGCTTCAATCAAGTTGGCCGCAGTTTGTTCAGGAAAGACAATGCCGGTGCTTCCATGAATAATTGTTTCAAGTGCTCCGCCTCGCCCGAAGGCTACCACCGGACGGCCGCAGGCCTGAGCCTCCACCGGCACAATACCGAAATCTTCCTCCCCTGGGAAGATCAGGGCTCTGCAATGGCTGTACCATTTCCGCAGGTCCTCGTTGCTGGCCCAGCCCAAAAATGAAATGTTGCCTTTAGCCATTTTCATCAACCTGTTTTTTTCGGGACCCTCCCCAATTATGATCAGTTTTTTTCCGATTTGGTTAAAGGCCTCGACTGCCAGATCAATTCTTTTATACGGCACCAGACCGGAAACAACTAAATAATAAGGCTCAGCCAAAGGCTTATCGGAAACAGGCCGGTAAAATTCATCATCAACCGGTGGATAGATGACTGTTGAATTTCTGTCGTAATATCTCTTAATCCGCCGGGACACATGGTTGCTGATGGCGATAAATTCATCCACCCGGCTGCTGGCAGTGACATCCCACATGCGCAGGTAATTGGCAACTGATCCGTATATGAATCCGGCCAGCCGATTTCGGGGTTTACCAAAATACTGAAAGTACATATCCCAGATATAACGCATTGGCGTATAACAATAGCAAATATGCCGTGCTCCCGGCGGGGGAATAACCCCTTTGGCCACACAATGGCTGGAGGAAATGATCAGGTCGTAGCCGGCAAGATCAAAGCTTTCGATCGCCATCGGGAATAATGGTAGATAATTGCGGTAATTGTTCCTTATAAAGGGTGCCTTTTGCAAAAAGGATGTGGTGATCCTCTGTTTCTCTATCTTGTCAGAGACGCTTCCCTTTAACCAAATCAAGGTGAATATGTCTGAAGCGGGATAAATATCCAACAGTGATTCCAACACCTTCTCCCCGCCCCTCATCCCTGTCAGCCAGTCGTGTATAATGGCGACCTTATGTTGCTTTTCGGGCATCACGTTCGTTCCTTTTCTCAATCCATGGTTGCTGAATCAGAATAACAAGCCCCCGCCAAACGATTCCTCAGATAAGCGACCGGTAAACGTCAAGACACTCCCGGGCGGTATTTTCCCACCGGTAGCCGGCCGCCACCGTTATTCCCTTTTCTATGGCCTGAAGCCGCCAGCTTTCGTCCCGGACCGCCCCTTCCATGCAGGTTGCCATATCATCGATATTTAACGGGTCAAAATATCGCGGGGCATCCTTCAGTATCTCGGGCAAACAAGAGGCCCTGCTGGATATCACCGGAACGCCATATGACATGGCCTCCAGCGGCGGCAGGCCGAAGCCCTCGGCTGTCGAGGGAAAGGCAAAAACTGCCGCCTGGCCGTACAAGGCCGGCAGGTCGGCCCCGGGGACGAAACCGGTCAGGCGGATCAGTTGCCGGGAAGAACAATCCGCCACATAGCGGACAAGCCCGGCGTCATCGCTCTTGGCATCGCCGGCAATGACCAGTTGATATTTCACCTTCAGGGACCTTTGGGCAGTCTCAAATGATTTCACCAACCGAATTATATTTTTATGCCTTTTCAATAATCCCAGATAAAGGATATACGGCTTGTTGATGCCGTATCTGTCCAGCACCGTTTTGGGGTTGGGATGCTCTATTGGTTCGGGCACACCACAGTAAACCGTTTTTATCTTCGGCCCCGCCTGGGGCCATCTCCGCAAAATATCGTTTCTGGTCCAGTCCGAGTCGGTCATAATGGCATCAGCCCGGTTGACCACTATACCCATCATGATCTTGGCGTACAATTTGTGAAACAACGACGGCAGCTGGTCGTAAAAGTTCAGATGGATCAGATCATGGATGGTAACTACCAGTTTCCCCGGGAAAAGCACTGGAGCGTTGTAGTGTGGGGCATGAAACAAGCTTGCTGCCCTGACGGAGTATGGCAAAAATGTCTGCTCGGCCAAACCGTAGATCTTGTTGTGGCAATGCTTGGTTTTCAGGCCTTGGTCGGGGATATCCCTGTCTCCCAGGAGAACCATATCACGGCTAATGCCCTGTTGGACGTACTGCCCTACCAGGTTGCGGATATATGAGCCGATCCCGGAATGGTGGTACATCCGGGCATCGAAGATGATATTGTAAAGAGAACTCTGTTGCATCACTTACCTATAAACGGAGATACAAAGACTTTTTAAATACCCCTTCCTTCTTTCATTAACACTACACTTTCCTGCATATCTCTTTAAAGATGGTAACAGTGACCATACAACTAGCCTACTTAACGATCGTATAAATATTAAAAATCTTACAATTGGCAGTAACTCTGGCTTATGTTTATGCCAGTATTGCATCATACTAAAGTCGTAAGCAGTAATTCTTCTGGCACTATTAAATTTATCCGAAAATATTCCGTTTTCATTTTTATCAGAATGTTTTACGACATACATTGGGCAATACATAACATCGCCGCCGATTTCTTTAATTTTTTTGAACAGATCAATATCCTCAAAATATAAAAAATATCGTGCATCAAAACCATTAATCCTTATCAGATCTTTGCGTCTTAACATTACCGCGGCACCGCACAGCCAATTGCATTTAATTAATTGCGTTGTTATAAGAGGCTGATCGCTATCTTGATTCCGCTCGTTAATATCGTATTTCCCCTTCACAAATAAAATATCATGCAGCAGATATCTTTTCAGGGATGGGAAATTAAAGGCAGACGTCTGAATATTATTATGGTCATCTATCAACTTAGGGCCAATAGCTACTATATTTGGTTGCTTTTCCAAAACAAGAATAGCGTTTTCAATAAAATTATCGGTTAACTCAGTATCTGGATTTAATAGCAGTATATATTTCCCGTGAGCAGAAGATAGACCAATATTGTTCCCCTTTGAATACCCATAATTTTGTCCGTCTCCAATAACAATAAATTTACGATCCCTTAACACAAAATTGCATAATTGCGTGGAATTATTAACAATAATGACTTCTGTATAGGCTGGCGAGTGATTAGATATGCTATTCAAGCAGCGTTGCAGTTTATCAAAGCCGTCATAATAAACAATAATTATTGAACAAACTATCGACCCATCCATTCGATAAATCCTTTTATTTTGTCACAAGCTGCAGATGTTTTTCCAAC
>JAHJLF010000083.1 GCA_018821925.1 Candidatus Edwardsbacteria bacterium | reverse complement strand
TGAGCCCTCCCATTTTATCCGGGCCGCGCCCAGGCTGGCCGCTCCCAGCCGCAAACGGGCCGCATCTATCAGATGTCCCACCTCCTCCGGCGGCGCGCCGAAGCGGTCGGACATCTCCTCGTAGATCCTGTCGAATTTCTCCATATCACCGATCTTGTTCAACTGGCGGTAGAGGTTGATCCGCTCGTTGGGATCCTCCACATAATCCTGCGGGATCAAAGCCCTCCCCGGGATCTCCACCTTGACGTCGATCTGGGGCACGGCCGGCAGCCCTTTCAGCTCCCGGACCGCCTCCTCCAGCAACTGGCAGTATAGCTCGAAGCCCACCGCGATCATGTTGCCGTGCTGCTCCCGCCCCAGAAGATTCCCGGCCCCCCTGATCTCCAGATCCCGCAGGGCCAGCTGGAACCCTGAGCCCAATTCGGACAGCTCCTCGATCACCCGCAGCCGCTTGCGGGCCACCTCGTTTATCCGTCCGCCCTTGGGTATTATCAGGTAGGCAAAGGCCCGCTTGTTGGAGCGCCCCACCCGCCCCCGCAGCTGATACAGCTGGGCCAGGCCGAACTTATCGGCCCGGTTGATGATGATGGTATTGACGTTGGGCATGTCCAGTCCCGATTCGATGATGGTGGTGGTCACCAGCACGTCATAGCGCTTGGCGGTAAAGGCCAGCATCACCCGCTCCAGTTCCCGTTCCTCCATCTGGCCGTGGGCAAAGGCCACCTCAGCGCCGGGCACCAGGCTGGCGATGTAGGCGGTCATGGCAGTGATGGACTGCACTCGATTGTGCAGGAAGAACACCTGGCCGCCCCGGTCCACCTCCCGCAGGATGGCCTCTTTGATCTTCTGGGCGTTCCACAGAACCACCTCGGTGATCACCGCCAGCCGGTCCTTGGGCGGGGTCTCGATGTTGGAGATATCCCGGGCGCCCAATAATGACATATGCAGGGTGCGGGGGATGGGGGTGGCGGTCATGGTCAGCACGTCCACCGCTTTGAACAACTGCTTGAGCTTCTCCTTGTGGGCCACCCCGAAGCGCTGTTCCTCATCCACCACCAGCAGGCCCAGTTTCTTGAATTCGACATCCTTCTGGATCAGGCGGTGGGTGCCGATGACAATGTCCACCTCCCCGGCGGCTATGGCTTTGATGACGATCTTCTGGTCGCCGTGCTTGCGAAAGCGGGACAGCATCTCCACCTTCACCGGATAATCGGCCAGCCGCTCCCGGAAGGTCTGGTAGTGCTGTTCGGCCAGCACCGTGGTGGGCACCAGCACCGCCGCCTGATGGCCGTCCATCACCGCCTTGAAGGCCGCTCGGATGGCCACCTCGGTCTTGCCGTAGCCCACGTCGCCGCACAGCAGCCGGTCCATGGGCTTGTCGCTCTCCATGTCGGTTTTGATCTCCTCTATGGCCCGCAGCTGGTCGGGCGTCTCCTGATAGATGAAGGATGCCTCCAGCTCCTTCTGCCACAGGGTGTCGGGCGAGAATCTTATCCCCGGCTGGGATTTGCGGGCCGCATACAGGGCCAGCAGCTCCTTGGCCATGTCATGGGCCGAGCGCTTGGCCCGGGCCTTGGTCTCTCCCCAGGCCGCCGAGCCCAGCTTGGAGAGATTGGGGTGCTGCCCCTCCTCGGCCGAATATTTTTGGACCCTTTTCAGTTGGTCCACCGGCAGGTACAGCTTGTCGTTGTCGCGGAAGATCAGCAGCAGACATTCGGTCTGATGGCCCTCGATGTTAAGATTGCTCAGGCCCCGATACTGGCAGATGCCGTGATCCACGTGCACCATGAAATCGCCTTTCCTCAGGGCCTCCAGGCTGCGGATGGCCCCGCCCCCCTTGAAGAACCGCCTGGCCCTTCTCCGTTTCTCCCGGGCGAAGATCTCCCGCTCGGTGACGGCGCATAAAGATGCCTCGGGAAAGATGAAGCCGCTGTGCAGGCCGGCTACTGTGATCTCCCTGACCCGCGATCTGCTTTGGCCGTCGATGATCTCATTCAGGCGCTCCTGCTGTCCCTGGTTGTCGCACAATAAAAAGATCTGAAAATTGTCCTGGTGCAGCTTTTCTATCCTGGCCCCCAGCAGGTCCAGGTTGGACATGAACGGCTCCACCGGCTGGATACCGATGCGGACGATCTCCTCCGGCGATCGCTCCTCGGACATCCCGAAGCCCGCCCCGGAGGTCACCAGCAGGCGGCTGAAATTTGCCAGCCCCCGCCGGAATTGCTCCCCGGAGGCGAAACGCTGGTCGTTGACCATGTCGTGATATTCCTCGGACAGCTCGGCCCATTCGGAGCTGATCTCCCCCGGCTCGTCCATCATCACCAGACAGTTCTCCGGCAGATGTTCCAGCAGCAGGGCGGTCCTTTGGGAGGTCTCCAAACGGGGCAATATAGTTGCCTTCTCCAATTTTTCGGTAGAGCGCTGGTCCAGCAGGCTGAAGCGGCGCAGCGAGACCAGGATGTCGTCGTCCAATTCTAATCTGACCGGCCCGTCGTCGCTGAAGCTGGCGATGTCGACGATGGAGCCCCGCAGGCTGATGTCCCCGATGCCTGATACCACCGGCTGACGCTCGTAGCCGGAGTCTATAAGACGCGCCAGCAGCTCCTCCCGGTCCAGCTTCATACCTATGGAAAGATCGATTCGCCGCTGGCCGAACTCGGCCGGGTTGATGGTGCGCTGGATGACCGATCTGGCCGAGGCCAGGATCAGGGCCGGCTGTTTGGACGACAGGGCCTGCAGGCATTCCATCCGGCTGCCCACCAACTCCACGTCCGGCTCTTTTTCATCGCCCGGCAAGATGTCCCAGGCCGCCCACCATCTGATGTTCTCCGGGCCTAATAGAACGGAGAGATTGTCCCGCTGCCGCTCGGCCTCGTCGTCACTGGGGGTGATCCACAGCAGGGTCCGGGACCTCTTGGCATACAGCCCGGAGGCGATCACCGACTTGCCGGCCTCGCAGGGCCCGGTCAGGCCGAATAGTTTCTGCTCCGAAGAGTACAGCTTAAAAAGCTTGTCAAACGACGGGCTTTGGTAAACCGCTTTTGAAAATTTATCCCAGATCATATTATATTTTATGCATTTATTTTTAACATCTTATTCTGGCTATGTCATCCTGAGATTATTATTTTTATTAACCATCGAAGGATCTCAGATTCTTCGGTTAGTCAGGCAGGTTGTCAGACTCAGAATGACAACACCTGCATTTATCATGATAGTAGTGACCGAAACGCCGAAAGGCCAAGGCCCCGCTTGCATGGGGGGTCTTGGCTGTTCTTTTATTCGATTAAAAGTAATTATACACCGAAAGGATATTTTTGTAAAGCCCTATGATTTCCTTCATAAAAGGCTATGCATAGATCATCGACTCATTTTCTTCCGCTTTCTCTTTGAAGAGAAAGCTCCAAAGTCACGCCAAAGGCGGATCCGCCTATATGGATTTACCTGCGGTGGCGGAAGAACTTTCGCTGCACCGCTGCTTCGTTGTCAAATAACCAGATGCCTAAATGTCTTGATCACGAAATATGGCAAACGCAGGCAAAACATTTTTAACGGCATCTTTTGCCGGGCAGCAGCGCTGATGCGAACCGGGACCCCGCCTTTAAGTGAAGCGGCTTGACTTCAGCCCCGATAAAGCAGTCATTGCGTCATGAACATCCTGCATGTTCTGGTTCAATGAATGCCGGGGCGCAGGCCTTGCCATCCGCGGAACTGGGCGGTAAAGACTTCTTTGGTTACTTTCTTAGTCATAAGAAAGTAACAACCTGCATGCTTTCA
>JAHJLF010000082.1 GCA_018821925.1 Candidatus Edwardsbacteria bacterium | reverse complement strand
GTGCCGATCTTTCCGGCCGGATACATGGCAGTGATTTCAACTCCGCCTCCCTCCAGGAACTTGAAGAATTTTTTGGCATGCTCTTTTTCGTTCTCAGCCGTTTCAGAGAACATCCAGGCTATCTGCCCGTAGCCCTCTTTCTTGGCCACCGAGGCAAAGTAGGTGTAGCGGTTGCGGGCCTGGGATTCGCCGGCAAAGGATTTTAGCAGGTTCTTTTCGGTGCGGGTCCCTTTTAGGCTTTTCATGCTTTTCTCCTTATGATTATTCAACACAGAGAACACAAAGGGCACAAAGAATATTCTATCCTTGGGTTCTCACGATTTTATTGACAATGCTAATTTTTAGCAGACCACAGACCGTGGAGGTTACAAAATTCCTTGGCGGTCACATCCTGGGCCTGACAGAGGAATTCCGCTTCCGGGGCGTCGCCCGGCTGGAGGTATTTACGGTAGGCTCGGCCGTTGGCATACAGGGCGATCCACTCTATGTAATGCTTCTCCTCCATGGGGTGGGCCACCGAGCCGATCTTTACTTTATAGCCCCCCTCGATCTTCTCGATCACCGGCACATGTTTCTCCTTGGCGGCGTCGACCGTGTTCTCGGCATATAGCTTCATGGGCTTGCCGCAGCAGACCAGCTCGCCCTTGCCCCCGTGCAGCACTTCCACGATATTGCCGCATATTTCGCATTTGTAGATCTGATTTCTTTCGGCCATGATAGTTCTCCTTGTTTTGTTTATTTATCCGAATATTGTCAGGCATTGAATTCCAGATACTGCTGGGCGGCGATGGCCGCGGTGGCGGCGTCGCCCACCGCGCCGGAGATCTGCCGGACCAGCTTCTGGCGGATGTCGCCGCAGGCAAATATGCCCGGGACGGAAGTGACCATATTGTTATCGGTGATGATATATCCCTGCTGGTCGGTCTTGACGATATCCTTTACCAGATCGCTGTTGGGCTTGTAGCCCACGTAGATGAACACCCCCGAAGCGGGAATGATTTCCTCCTTAAGCGTCTGCTTGTTCATAATCCTGATACCGCTTACCTGCCCCGATCCCTCGATGGCCAGGATATCCCTGCTCCAAGCGAAATCTATTTTTTGGTTAGCGAAGGCGATCTTTTGGATGGAATTGGCCGCCCTTAAGGCATCGCGGCGGTGGATTACGGTCACTTTTGATGCCAGGCCGGCCAGGTAGATAGCCTCCTGCACAGCCGAATCACCGCCGCCCAGCACCGCTACCGGCTGGTTTTTAAAGAAGGCTCCGTCGCACACCGCACAGTAGGAGACCCCTTTGCCCAGCAATTCCTTTTCGCCCGGTACCCCCAGCGTTTTTGGGAAGGCGCCGGTGGCGATTATCAATGCCCGGGATTTGATCGTGCTTCCGTCGGACAGTTTTATCAGTTGAAATTTATCCTCAGCCGAGACGCTGTCGGCCTGGGCCGAAAGGATTTCGGCCCCGAATTTCCGGGCCTGCTGTTCCATCCTCTGGGCCAGCTCGTAGCCCGAGATGCCTTCGGGAAAGCCGGGATAGTTGTCTATCCGCTCGGTATTAGCCACCAGACCGCCGGGCATCATTTTTTCGATTATTACCGATCTCAAGCCGCCCCGCCCGGCATACAGCCCGGCGGTCAGCCCGGCCGGGCCGGCGCCCAAGATGGCGATGTCGTAATTTTTAATGTTTTCCATATCCTGCAATCAATTTATCGAATTAGCCGGGACCGGGGCCTCTTGAAAAACCCGGCAGCTTTGCAGACAGCGTCCGCAATTGGTGCATTTATCCTGATCGATGTAAGGGGCTTTGAGGCCGTCCTGCTTGATGGCGCCTACCGGGCAGACCCTTAGGGATGGGCAGCGGTGGTTCTGAGGGCAGTATTCGGACTTAACAATTATCATTTTATATTTACGGGACACGGATTTTCACAGATTCTGCTTTAAATTTTTGAAACCCCGTGCTTTTCCTTTCCATGGTGAATTATTCTGCCGCTTTCAATATATGGTTGATGAAAACCGGCTCGGGCTGGGCTCCCTCGAACTGGATGGTCTCGTTGATGACCACCTTGGGGACGCCCATCACCCCGTATTTCTGGGCCAGGTGCGGGAACTCCGTCGACTCCACCATGTGGGCGGTGATCATGTCGCTCTCGATGGCCGCCTGATGGGCCATCCGGACCGCGGCCGGACAGTAGGGGCAGGTGGGGGTGATGAATACCTGGATCTTGACCGGCTTGGCTATCTTCTTCAGCTTTTCCCGGGAGTCGAGGGTCAGTCCGGTGGCGCCCCGGGAGACGTCGATGATATCCTCTATCAATGATGTGAACTCAAAACCGGAGGGGACGCCGAAGAACCGTACTCCGTAATCCCGGCTGCCTATCAGGGCGATGCCGGGGATCTTGTCGATGCCGTATTGGTCGGCCAAGGATCTATCCTCCAAAAGATCGTGCTTCTCCAGGATAAGCTTGTCCGAAAGGGAGGCGATCTCGGTCAAAATCTCCTCGGTGGGCTGACAGTACAGGCACTCCAGCTTTTGGGTGAAGAATACGATCTTGACCGGGTTAACCAGTTTTCCGGAAAATTCATGGCGCAGATGATTTTGATCCTCTTCCTTCAACATTCCCATAATGTAAACCCTCCTTTATTTATCGCCGTCTCAGCGGCAGTTCACGGAGGCGCTGCACTGCGATGCGGTTCCCGTGATTATCCCCCGGACCACCTGGGCCCCGAAGGCCAACAGGGCCAGCAGGGAGAAAATTATTATGATATGGCGGGAGAATTTACGCATCAACCAAAGGCTACAGCCCGCAGGAACCGGATGAACAGCCGCAACCACCCGAGGGACATGATCCACCGATATCTCCACTAGAAAAAGAATCCGAGCCGCTGACCGAGGCGGCGAAGGTGGAGAGCATCTTCTCGGTCTTTACTCCGCACTTGGGACATTTGGGGGCCGGGGCGGAGAATGAGGTTACCAGCTCTTCGGTCTTCACTCCGCACTTGGGGCACTGATATTCGTAAATCGGCATTTTATGTGCTATTCCTTTGGTTTTTTATTGGTATTGATCCCGAAGACTTTGTAAAGCAGGCAGAAGTCTCTATTTGTTTATCGCGGCGTCCAGTCGGGCGGCAATGGCCGGTTTGGGCATGGCGCCGATAAGGGTATCAACTATCTGGCCGTTCTTGAAGATCAGCATGGTGGGAATGCTGCGGATGCCGAACTGGGAAGACTTTTGGGGGTTGGCGTCGACATCCAGCTTGGTCATCTTTATTTTTCCTTGGTAATCGTTGGCCAGTTCCTCGACTATTGGTCCGACCATCCGGCAGGGGCCGCACCAGGCCGCCCAGAAGTCCACCAGAACCGGGATGTCGGATTTCAAGACCTCCTGATCGAAGTTTCCGTCGGTCAAATGTGCTACTGGCATTTTATCTCCTTTGTGTTATCAAAATATTTTGGTTTCTGTTAATTTAGATGCCGCAATCCATCAAAGGATTCAAATATTATTTTTTGCCTTTGCTTCGGGCCAGTTTGATGGTGGCGAATAGGCGTTTTTCGGCGTCTTTGGGCAGCGGCTCCTGTTCCAGGGAGCGGTACAGGGTGACGGTCCTTTTAAGAGTGTCAAAATACATCTGGCAGTCGGGGCACTCGGCCAGATGTATCTCCAGTTTGCGGCACAGCTGCTTCCTCATATCCTTGTCCAGGTACTCGGAAAAGGCCGCCGTCATTCTGTGACAGTGGTGTTCAGGCTTTTTAGAAATTATTTTCGGCATATCAACTATCCTTTAAATAACCCGACAGGTTTTTTCTCAAGAATTCCCTGGAACGGTGAAGCTTGGATTTCATGGCCGGCAAGGTGAGCCCCAGTATTTTGGCCACCTGGCCGCCATCCAGCCCCTCGATGTCCCTCAAAACCACCACCGCCCGGTCCTTGTCAGAAAGTTTCTGCAGCTGGCGATCCAGCACCGCCCGGAATTCGCTGTTCAGCAGCGATTCCAGGGGCGAGGCGGCCTTGTCCGGCAGCTCTTCGATTACATTAAGCGACAGGTGGCTGGAGTCACGGCCGCGGCGTTTGCTCCGGCGCAGTTTCATCAGGCTGAAATTGGTGGCCAGGCGGAACAGGTAGGTTGAGAGCTTGGATCCTCCCCGGAAGCGATGCAGGCTCTGATACAGGGCGATGAAAGTCTCCTGCAGAACGTCCTCGGCCTCACTTGGGCTGCCCAGCAACCTCAAGGCCACCGAATATACCCGTGACTGGTGGAGCTTCACCAGCTGATCGAAAGAACGTGAATCTCCGTCCCTCGCCTGCTGTAATAAAATATCTTCGTCGATTTGCTGCTTCATGTATTTAGATGTCGAGCATTGTTAAAGGATTCAAAATAAATGAAAAAATTATCTTGACAAGGTAAAATAGTAGAGCTATCATATCTACAGCGATTGGTAATATAGTAAATACTGTTTTTGGGCCACTGGAAACGGTCCGAAAGCTTTTTAATAGTAATTGATAGATAGATAAATGTCAATAGCGGGTGAATACAAATCCGCTAGCGCGGCAAATGCAGTTAAGGAGTCAGAATATGTTCACCGGAAAAGAGGAGCATAAGGTTAGCTTTAAGAAAGCGCAGGCTCTGATCAAGGCTTATCAAAAAAATAAGGCCAAGAAAGAGGTGAAAGCGCTTTATTACGGCAAAGATGCCATCAGTAAAATATTGAGACAAAGGGGTTGCATCGGCCTGCGCATATATTATGCGAAAAAAACCACCGGGGCCAATACCCTGGTAATAACCGGGGTGGATAAAAAAGGCAATGATATCGTCAAAGGGCCTTTGGCCGAGTTTGGATTTCCCTGTCCGCCATATTGTCCACCGGATAAAAGCATAATAATTGAACCCCCGGAGTTTTAAATATGCCTATTATTGATTACGTTTTGGGTGGCGGTTATTATCTGTCGCTGCTGTTTCCGATCGCAGGCGGAGTGTTCTTTTTAAAAAAAATGCCCAAAGCGACAAAAATATTTTTTTTACTGATGATTATCGCCTTTATAGTGGAAACGATTGCTTTATCGATGGCCCTGAGGAAAACAAATAACTATTTGGTGTATCAAATCTATTTTTTTATTGAAACGGTATTAATCGCAACAATTTTTTACCGGTGGAACGAGAGATCTCTTATTAAAGCGATAATTGCGGCGGGGTGCACTCTGATGGCGATAGTTTGGATCTACGTCAATGTTATCGTCCCTTCCAAGGATGGGTTTGCGAATATGCCCCTGATGATAGAGAGCATTGTTTTTATGCTGGCGGCAAGCCATTTTATGATAAATATGTTCATCTGGGGAAAAACTTCCATATTCGATGATCATCGCTTTTGGATCTGCCTGGGCCTGCTTCTCAATTTCTCCGGGAACATACTGATATATTCCAACCTTAATTTTGTTTTTACCCAGGCCGCGACGTTGTGGAGGATCAACTGGGTCATCAGCTTTTTAGTCAATGTGATTTACGCCATTGGCTTCATAAGCCTCAAATGGACCGATAGGGCGGCACCGAGGTTGACTGGAAATGGGAAAGAAGCGGCCTGGGAGACGATAGATTGAACAATTATTCGATGTTATTATGAACAATGTAAACTTATATTGGTTGATTTTAACCGGAAGCGGAACAGTGTTGCTCTTGTTGGGAGCGGTAATAGGGGCTATTTCCCTTGGCAATAAAAAAATCGTCAATCTTTCGGCCGAACACCAAGAGCAATTGGAAAAAAGCGAGGCTCGTTTCCAGCGGCTGATAGAGAACAGCCCGGTGCCCATTGCCGTGACAAACCTGCAGGGATTTCTGTACGCCAATCCGGCCTTTGCTAAAATGTTGGGTGTGGGAAAGCCGGATCAACTGCTGGGGCAGAGCATAGGCGACTTCATGCACCCGGATTACCGGCAGATAGAATTGAACCGGATCGAAAGGGTGGTCAACAACCGGATAAAAGCCGGCCTTCTGGAACAGAAGATAATCCGAAGCGACGGGATCGAAATAGATGTGAAAACCCTGAGCGCACCCATCGTATTTGCCGGACAGCCGGCGGCCCAGGTCACTTTCCAGGATATCACCACCAGCAAGCATATCCAGCATCTTCTGGAGAAAAACCAGCGGGATCTGGAGACCGAGATAAGAGAGAGCACTAAGGAACTTTCCCTCTCAAATCAGAACTTAAAGCACGAGATCAGCCAAAGGGTGCTGATCGAGGAGATCCTCAGCACCAGCGAGAAACATTTCCGTTCGTTGATAGAGAGTAGCCTGGATCTTATAGTCATAATGGATGCCGGGGGAAAGGTGCGTTATGCCAACCCGACGGTTCAGACCATGACCGGGTTCGGGGAAAAGGATGTTATCGGGGCCAGCATCTTCGATTTTATCCATCCCGACGACGCCGGGGATGTCCGGGCTGTCCTGGAAAAAGTGATATCGAGGGTGGGGGAAGTGCAGGGGATTGATTTCCGCACCAGGCATAAGGACGGCGGCTACCGGACCGTCGAAGTCCTGGCCCGAAACATGCTGGATCTGCCGGCGGTGAACGGCGTCATGGTCACCATCAAGGATGTGACCGAGAGGAGGAAAGCCCAGAAGCAGATAGAATACTTAAGCTTTTACGACCGGCTTACCGGGCTGCATAACCGGGCATTTTTCGAGGAGGAAATTTTAAGGATAGACACCAACCGCCATCTGCCCATTACCCTGATCGTGGCCGACATCAACGGTCTCAAGCTGGTCAATGACGCCTTCGGGCATGTCGAGGGCGACGAACTGCTGAACCGGATGGCCCAGGTCCTGAAGCTGTGCTGCCGGCGCGAGGATATCATCGCCCGGTGGGGCGGCGACGAGTTCGCCCTGTTGCTGTTGAACTCTCCGGGCTACAAGGCCGACGAACTTTGCCAGAGGATAAGCCAACTGTGCCTGGAAAAGGTCAAGGGCCCGGTTCCCTTGAGCCTGGCCATGGGCCATGCCACCAAGCAAAAGATGGAACAGAACATCAAGGACATCCTAAAGGAAGCCGAAGAAAACATGTACCGCAGCAAGATGATGGCCAGTAAAAAAATCCGGACCGATATCATGTCTCATCTGCTGGGATTGTATTACCAAAAAGGACAGCGGACCAGAGAGCAGTTAAAGATACTGCAAGGCCTGGCCCAGGACATGGCATCAGCCCGGGGGCTGAACCAGTCGGAAACCTTAAAATTGCAGCAGGTGCTGGAATACTGCGACATCGGCAATATAGCCATAGAGCAAAAGCTGTTTAAAAAGAAGGATCGGCTGACATCCGAGGAATGGAAGATGATGTACCGGCATCCGGAGATAGGTTATCACATCGTCCAGAACACGCCGGAGACTGCCGACCTGGCCGAGCCCATCCTGGCCCATCATGAATGGTGGGACGGCAGCGGATACCCCAGAAATCTTAGGGGCGAGGATATTCCTCTATATGCCCGAATAGTTTCCATACTTAACACCTACGACGCCCTGACCCAAAAGAGACCCTATCGGAAGGCGGTCAGGCCGGAGCAGGCCATCAAGGAGATCAAAAGGTGCGCCGGCACCCAGTTCGATCCGTTCCTGGTTGAGGTGATGGAGGAAATAACTGTCCGGCAGGATCTGTTGTGAGCAACTAAAAAACAAACGGAATAAAGAATTACATCTGCCTGGTTGACATGATAATAATTTGGTGGTAAAGTAAAGGAACTGCAATAGCTGATGCTTGTTTTTTAAAACCTTTATGCAATGCCTGTATAGCGGTTTTGAAAAAATATTGAGTGAGGTGAAAAATGAAAAGCTTGGGGGCAAAGCCCCGCGGAATGCCATGGCGTTTGGTCATGGTGTTTTTTATTTTGGCTGCGGCCGTCTGCCTGCCGCCGGCTTCCGCCGAGACAATCCGGGTGGGGATCTACCAGAATCCGCCCAAGGTCTTCTGGAACGGGGGCGGGAACCCGCAGGGCATATTCGTAGATATAATGAACCAGATCGCCCGGAATGAGGGCTGGGCGGTGGAGTATGTGCCCGGCACCTGGAACGAGAACCTGGACCTCCTGGAGAAGGGCGGGTTGGACCTGTTGGTCGATGTCACCTATTCCGAGGAACGGGCCCAGAGGATCTCCTTCAACAAGGTATCGGTGATCGATTCCTGGCTTCAGGCCTTCGTCATCAAACCTACCCGGCTGGAAAGCGCCAAGGACCTTGATGGAAAAAGGATAGCCGTGCTTAAGGGGGCGGTCCAGGAGGAATATCTGCCTCAGGAGATCAAAGGGCTGTTAAATATCGATTTCACGGTGCAGTCCTATCCCGATTACGCCGGCACCGCGGAGGCCCTGCGAAAGGGCCAGGCCGACGTCATCATCGCCAGCCGGTTCTTTTATTTTTCCGATCTGCGGGGCACGGATATCCTGCCCACCGCAGTAATGTTCCGTCCCTCGCTGGTTTATTTTGCCTTTCCCCTTGGCCGGAGCGATGGGATCATCAACCGCATCGACCGCAATCTTACCAGCATGAAGAACGATCCCGGTTCGGTGTACTATCGCTCACTGAACCGCTGGCTGGAGGTGCGTCCCAGGACGGTTATCCCGGGTTACATCAAATGGCTGCTGTTCATTGTCCTGCTTTTGTTGTTGATCGTTAGCGGGTTCTCTTATTTCTTGAAAAAGCAGGTGTACTTGAAAACCGCCAAGCTGGGACAGGCCAATGAGGAACTGGAGGCCGTAAACCAAAAACTGCAGTCCGTTGACGAAGAATTGAAACAGCAATTGGCGCAATTGCAGGTCAGCCAGAGCGAACTGCTGGCAACAGAAGAGAAATATCGCAGCCTTTTTGAAAGCACCGGCACGGCCATGGTGATCATCGAAGAGGATACCACTATATCCTTAGCCAACGCCGAGATGGAAAAACTGTCGGGGTATTCACGGGGAGAGATCGAGGGAAAGATGAAGTGGACAGAATTCGTAAGCAAGCCCGATCTGGAGCGGATGAAGGAATACCACCGCCAGCGGCGGCAGGATCCCAATGCCGCGCCCCGCAGATACGAGTTCCGCTTTATAGACCGGATAGGGATGATAAAGGATATATTCCTAAGCGTTGACATAATACCCGGCACCGGAAAAAGCGTGGCCTCGCTGGTTGATATCACCAAACGGAAGGCCGCCGAACTGCAAGTGAAGGCTTCTCTGCGGGAAAAGGAGCTGTTGCTGCGGGAGATATACCATCGGGTGAAAAATAACCTGCAGGTGGTATCCAGCCTGTTAAGCCTCCAGTCGGGTTATGTCAAGGATCCCAGTGACAAGGAGATCTTTTTAGAGAGCCAGAACCGGATCCGCTCCATGTCTCTGGTGCACGAGAACCTTTATAAATCGTCGAATCTGGCCAGGATAGACTTCGGCCATTATGCCCGGAACCTGATAAGCGACCTGATCAGGTCATACGGCATCCTCAGCGATCAGATAGTGCTGACCCTGGATATAAACGACATAGAATTGGGAGTGGATGTGGCCATCCCTTGCGGTTTGATGATAAACGAGATGGTGTCCAACAGCCTTAAACATGCTTTTAAAAAACCTCCAGCTGGGGGCAATAAATGGGAGATCACCGTTCGGCTTAAATTGGAGGGAGATGTCCTTTACCGCCTGGAGGTGGCCGACAACGGAACCGGGTTTGCCGATAAACCCGCCCCGTTATCCGATCCGGCTACTTTGGGACTGCAGTTGATTACCATATTAGCGGAGCAGCTTGACGGCAAGGTAACCATGCAACAAAAGAACGGCACCAGGTATGTGGTTGAATTCAGAAAGGTTGCATAGATAAGACAGCCACCGGAAAGGGCCTGAAGCCACAGGCCCTTTATTTATTTATCATTTGCAAAATAACCCGATAAATGGTATCATTACTGTTTCGATAAACCCTTGCCATGGACAACAAAAAGCAAACCGGACAGGATTAACATGAGTGCCTTCGCTGAAGCTATGGCACTTGAAGAAACCAGGATAAAAGCGTAAGCGAATTTTCCGGATTCAGCGTTTTTATAACTGTATACGAAGTCTTGATCATCCTGTAAATCCTGTCAAATAGCATCAGTCTTCTGCATAAAACCCAATTTCTTTTTACTAAATAACAAAAATAGAGAGCACATGCTCAAGATGGATCATAAGCTGTCCCAAAAGTGCGCCGATACCCTGAGAATGCTGGCGGTGGATGCGGTGGAAAAGGCCAATTCCGGGCATCCCGGACTGCCCATGGGGGCGGCCGATTTCAGCTTTGCCTTGTGGCTCAATTTTCTGTCCTTCAATCCCCGGGATCCCCAATGGCCCAACCGGGACCGCTTCATTCTTTCACCTGGGCACGGTTCCATGCTTTTGTACGGCCTGCTGCATCTTTTCGGATACGATCTGCCGCTGGATGAACTGAAAAGGTTCCGCCAGCTGGACAGCAAGACCCCGGGCCACCCGGAATATGGCCATACTTCGGGGGTGGAGATAAGCACCGGTCCGCTGGGCCAGGGCTTTGCCAGCGGGGTGGGCATGGCCATAGCCGCCAGGGTGGCCGCCCAGAGATTCAATGATGAAAAGTTCAAGGTCATAGATCACCACATCTACGCCCTGGTCTCCGATGGGGACCTGATGGAGGGCCTTTCCTCGGAAGCGGCATCCATCGCCGGACATCTTAAGCTGGGAAACTTGATCTGCCTTTATGACGACAACGGCATCACCATCGACGGCCAGACCAACCTGTCCTTCTCCGAGGATATCAAGGCCAAATTCAAAGCCCTCGGCTGGGGAGTCCAGATCATAGACGGGCATGACCAGGCCCAGGCAGTCAAGGCCATAAAATCGGCCATCCGAGATGCCGCCCGGCCCTCGCTGATCATGGCCCGGACCCATATCGGCCAGGGCAGCCCCAACAAGCACGACAGCTCGGCGGCCCACGGCTCGCCGCTGGGGGCCCAGGAAGCGCTGGCCACCAGGAAAAACCTGGGCTGGCCGGAGGAGACCTTTTACGTGCCGTCAGATGTCCGTCAGGCCTGCGATGCCAGGGTAAAAAAACTGAAAAGAAAACACACCAAATGGCAGAAGGAGTTCAAAGCCTGGCGAGCCAGAAATCCCCAGGGGGCCGAACTGTGGGACAGCATGTGGTCCCGGCGCCTGCCGGAGGATATTGAAGAACAGCTGCTGGGATCTTTATCGGCCGAAGCCGCCGCCACCAGGAGCCATTCCGGGAGGGTCATCCAGAAGGTGGCCGAGCTGGTGCCGGCCTTGATCGGGGGATCGGCCGACCTGGGGCCCTCCACCAACACCGAGATCAAGGGTTCTGCGGCGGTCAGCGCAGAGAATTTTGCCGGCAGGAATTTCCATTTCGGTATCCGGGAACACGCCATGGCGGCGGTGATGAACGGGCTGGCGCTCTATGGCTGTTTTGTGCCCATGGGCTCGACCTTTCTGGTATTCTCCGATTATTGCCGACCTGCTATCCGCCTGGCGGCCCTGATGAAGCAACAGGCTATTTATGTCTTCACCCATGATTCCATCTTCGTGGGCGAGGATGGGCCCACCCATCAGCCCATTGAGCAGGTTTCGGCCTTAAGGTTGATCCCCAACCTAAAAGTGATCCGCCCGGCCGACGGCCCGGAAACGGCCCTGGCCTGGGCAGCGGCCCTTAAAAATACCGGCGGGCCCACCGCCCTGATCCTGACCCGGCAGAAGCTGCCGGTCCTGCCGCACCAAAGCATCGATGCCGAAAAATTTCGCCGGGGCGGGTATGTACTTAAAACATTGGGGCAAACGCCGGAGATCTGCATAATGGCCTCGGGGTCCGAGGTCTGGCTGGCCCTGTCCGCCGCCGAAGCCCTGCAAAAAGAGGGGCTGGCCGCCGCCGTGGTGTCCATGCCCTGCCTGGAAGATTTCTTAAAGCAGCCGGAGGATTACCGGGATTCGGTGGTTCCCCCCAAGGCGTTAAAAGCAGCCATCGAGGCCGGGAGGGGAGCATTGTGGCAGGGTCTGCTGGGCCGGGACGGGCTGTTCATCGGCCTGGAGGATTTCGGGACCTCAGCTCCGGAATCGGCCCTGGCCGAAAAATACGGTCTTACCCCGGATCAGGTGACAAAAAGGATAGCAGATCATCTCAATCGGCTGGGAAAATAAGGCAGTCAGCCATTTTTTACAGCCGTAATTATTGACAAAACCAGGTTTAATGATTATATTTATTCGGTCCCAAAATTATCAGGGAAAGCTAGCCGGGCCGATTTTCTTCCAAAGCATTGTAAGGAGCCGGTTTAGTGGAGCTTAAGAAAAACAGCAGTCTGTACAGGAAATTGAAGGCCAGGCTTAAGGAGCTGATCACTCAGGGCAGTTATCACAAGCAGTTGTCCGACGAGAATTTTGACAAATATGTCCGGGCCATGGCCGATTTTGACAACTATCGCAAGAGGGTGGCCAAGGAATACCTGGAGAAGGAGGCCGAGGCCAACCGGAACCTGATAGCCAAATTGCTGCCGGTGCTGGATAATCTGGACCGGGCCATAGAGGTTTCCCGCAACGGGGCCGAGAACGATGAAGCCTTGAAATCGTTCCATCAGGGGATCCAGCTGATAGACCAGCAGATACACAATGTCCTTGAGAACGAAGGCTTGAAGCCTTTCAGCAGCAAGGGAGAGGAGTTCGATCCCGCCAGGCATGATGCGGTGCTGTCCGTCGAGACCGCCGAACATGAGCCGAACAAGGTGCTGGACGAGGTGGAGAAGGGGTTTGTCTTCAAAGGCAAGGTGCTAAGGCATGCCCGGGTGACGGTGTCCAAGCGTCCGGGCGGGGAGCCGGAGGAGCCGGCCGAAGAATATCCGGAAGAATCGGCGGAAAATGAGAGCCAGGAACCCACGGAATAGAATTTTTAGAATCAATTGAAAATCAGGAGAGAATAAATGGGCAAAGTAATCGGGATCGATCTGGGGACCACAAATTCCTGCGTAGCGGTAATGGAGGGCGGGAGCCCCACGGTAATTCCCAACCAGGACGGCCTGAGGACCACACCCTCGACGGTGGGGTTCCTTAAATCGGGCGAGGAAGTGGTGGGCCAGGCGGCCAAGCGCCAGGCCATCACCAACCCCGAGAATACGGTATATTCGGTCAAGCGTTTCATGGGTCGGCGCCACGGCGAAGTTTCATCGGAGATGAAGCTGGTGCCCTATAAGGTCATCGAGGGGCCCCACGGCGATGCCCGGGTGCAGGTCAATGACAGCGTCTTTTCGCCGCCGGAGATAGCCGCCAAGATATTGCGCTATCTCAAGGAGGCGGCCGAGGCCTATCTGGGCGAAAAGGTCACCCAGGCGGTGATCACCGTTCCGGCTTATTTCAACGATGCCCAGCGCCAGGCCACCAAGGATGCCGGGCAGGTGGCCGGGCTGGAAGTGCTGCGGATCATCAACGAACCCACCGCGGCCGCGCTGGCCTACGGGTTGGACAAGGGCAAATCTCACAAGATCGTAGTCTTCGATCTGGGCGGCGGGACCTTCGATGTCTCCATCCTGGAGCTGGGCGAGGGCGTATTCGAGGTGCGTTCCACCAACGGCGACACCCACTTGGGCGGCGATGATTTCGACCAGAAGATCATCGACTGGCTGGCCGAGGAATTCCAGAAATCCAACGGCATCGACCTGCGCAAGGACAAGATGGCCCTGCAGCGTTTGAAGGAAGCCGCCGAAAAGGCCAAGTGTGAACTGTCCGCCACCATGCAGACCAACATCAACCTGCCGTTCATCACCGCCGACGCCGCCGGGGCCAAGCACCTGGACCTGACGCTGACCCGGGCCAAGATGGAACAATTAGTGGATGACCTGGTACAGAGGACCATCGGCCCCTGCCGCCGGGCTCTGGATGACGCCGGCCTCAAGCTTACCGAGATCGACGAAGTGGTGATGGTGGGCGGTATGACCCGGATGCCCAAGGTCCAAGAGATGGTCAAACAGTTCTTCGGCAAGGAGCCGCACCGCGGAGTCAATCCCGACGAAGTGGTGGCCATCGGCGCCGCCATCCAGGCCGGGGTGCTGGTGGGCGAGGTCAAGGACGTTCTGTTGCTGGACGTGACCCCGCTGTCGCTGGGCATCGAGACCCTGGGCGGGGTAATGACCCGGCTGATCGAGCGCAATACCACCATCCCCACCCGCAAGAGCCAGGTGTTCTCCACCGCCGCCGACAACCAGCCGGCGGTCTCCATCCACGTGATGCAGGGCGAGCGGGAGATGGCGGGGGACAACCGGACGCTGGCCAGGTTCGACCTGGTGG